>CAZUEL010000016.1:0-16679 GCA_964619325.1 Candidatus Woesearchaeota archaeon
TGGATGTGTCGCATGAACTCGCCGGAGAGCGCAGCGGTGGCGCGCTGCACGTCAGCAGGCCCTTGGAGATTAACATACTCCAAATCTTCTGGTTTTGTCATTGTGGTCATTAATCTTTTGAAAAGCAGATTTAAATATCTTTGCCAAGCTACTCGCATACGCGCTAGTAGTCTAACAGTAGGACATGAGCTTCCCATCCAGGAAAAAGCTTAGGGCCCGGGTGCGACTCCCGGCTGGCGCACCATAAATCAACGCGAAACGTAGTTTCGCGGGCTTTGTTGGCACAAAGTTTATAAAAGCTCACAAAGAAAAATATTTGGCCGATATGACGATTGAAAATGCGAAGGGTTTACAAAGTTGTGCATTCAGACTCAGAGGAGATGACAGTCTACCGTAAGGTATACTGGAATTCTGGAAGAAAAACTGGGCTGATTGGTTTTGCTTCGATTGCTTTGCTATCATTAGGTACGTTTATGTTAATCCCGACGCCGGAAGATTTTCTATCCATTGGATGGCTAGCCCGACTTTTCACAAAGCACTATGGCATTTCTGGGGAGAAGAGTGTGTTGTATGGCCTGCTCACAGTAAAAGGGACTGCTATCCTGCTAATAGTTGTGGCTTCCGTATTGGGCGGCGAGTACATACGCGAGCTGTTCCACAAGAATGTTACTACAAAAGTTAACCACCACCGTGAGAGGCTGGCAGACTGGATTAGACCGAAACCGCGCTAAACACATTGGTTTAGCGGGGCAGATAAAAATAAATTTTTATCTGTAGTGGGCCGGGCAGGATTTTCAATTATTTATTGAACCTGCGGCCTTTCCCCTTTTGATGCCGAAATCGCCTTAATGGGTTTGTAGAACCCATCGTTTTCTTTAGCGGTTTCGTAGAGCACCTTTCTTTTACAAAAGAAAGGGGCTGTACTGTCAAGGGAACGTCATTTTGTGCGCGCACAAAACCAGCCGAAGCCTTGCTTCGAGCGCGTACCACTAGACCACCGGCCCATCATCTTAGTTCCTGAAAAATAGTTTATAAATTATCTGTTTAGAATTTTACTAACCAACTCAACCGCCAGCACCTTCACCCAGCCGATTTTTGGCAGCCAGAGAGCAGCCTTGCCGGCCACCTGCTCGCTTCTTACCGAGACTTCAAATCCGAGCTGGTCATAGTTAGCATCGCCTTTTGTTTGGAATGTGCCATCGGAATTTATTTTAATGACGCGATGGATGATTGGGTCCTTCTTCCCGGGAATGTTGTAAACCAACACATCACCAATTTTTACTTTGCCATCAACACCGAGGACGATGAACACGTCGCCTTTCACAAATCCATTTGGTTTGTAGAATGTGTTGAACTGTTCTGGAGTTATATTTCTCTTTTCATACCACGCGCCGTGGTCGCCCCACCAGTTGCCGAACTGCGCGCCCTGGTGGTCCATCGAGCCTGACACGACCGCGACAACTGGAAAGCTCGTTCCCAGCATCAAGCCGAGCCCGGGGAATAATAAGTATTTTCCAATCAGGATTACTAAAATCGCGTCAACAACAAAAGATTCCCAGCTGTCCTCGTGTGCAAGGAAGTGCCAGAGCTTGGCTGGCTTTGACGGGTGCGAGTCGTAGGTGCACTTTGGTTTTGCCATGCTGGCTTAAACTAAAACGGATTTAAAAAGATTTCAACTATTGCTTTTTGTAAACAACGCCCTTTGTTGCATCTACTTCTACTAGGTCGCCGTCCTTCAAAATCTGTGTTGCATTTTGTGCGCCGACAATACAAGGCACGCCCATCTCTCGGCTAACGATTGCGGCGTGTGACGTAATGCCACCCATGTCTGTTATTATCGCCGCAGCTTTTGTCATTATCACGACCATATTTGGGTCTGTGTGTGGCGCAACAAGTATGCTGCCGTGGTCGAACTTAGAAAAATCTTCTTTTGAGAGAACAACTTTAACTTTGCCGCTCGCCTTCCCACTACAAGCCGTCTTGCCCCTAACTAAAATTTCCATTTTATCTCCTGCCCCCGATATGGCGTGCGTCTGGTAGCATTTGCCAAGTTCTTGCTTTTAAGTCTAAGTGGACTGCTTGGCCTTTTTCAGGCTCAGGAACTCTAGGCAGTTTTAGCCAATTTTCTTTGCTTGCAAGGTATCGCGGAAAATGCCGGGCGACTGCGTAGTGGCCGGCTACTACAACATTGTCTGCGGCTTTTCCTGCAGCAGTAACTAAATCGTAAAATCTGTCATTCCTGCCAGTAGGCATGCGGTCGCCTTGGCAGAGCAATGCTTCGTGGACTGTAAACTCTTCTAAGCCTAAATGTTTGGCCAGAATTCTGGCCGTATCGGTCGCTCTTGCTGCGGGGGATGAAAGCAATACTGTTTCGCCGGCCAAGTGGTCTGCTAAGTCTCGACCAAGAGTGTCTATTTGTCGCTGGCCTTTTGGCGTAAGATGGCGTTCTCCATACATACCCATACTATAATTCCTACTGTTGTAGTCGCCATGCCTAACCAATGTCAGTGTATCCATATGTTAATATAGAAAACAATCTTTATAAGCTTTCGCTTGCACTAGGTGAGATCCAATGGTGGTTCCCAGTAAATCTCTTTTTGTGAGTCCATTATTTTTGCAAAGAACTTCAAGTCTGCCTTGGTAGCTGATTTTGTATTGTTCCAGATGCCCCAGCCAACGATCAATGGTTTATTTTTTATTCTATTAAAAACATCATTGAAATTAAGTGGCACGCCCGCCTGCTGAAAAAGCAGCTGGCTTTGTAAAATATCAACAAGAACGAACTGCTTTGCAACCTCATCCGGCGTTTGCCCTTCTACAATTTCGGTTTGAGTTGATATTAATTCAGAAAGATAATTGCGAAGTGCATATATTTCCTGCTCGGAACTCACTTGTTTTCCGTCCGCGATAACTGCGTAAGAAGTGGTAACGTTTATCAGGCTTTTATTGCCTTTCGTTCGAAGGTTGCCGTAAAAATCTATTTTGACTGGAACACTATAAACTACAAACAACGTAACGGAATTATATTTGTAGTTTTCTGTGTGTGGCCAAACAGTTGTTGGTTTCAAACCAAAATACTCTTTTATTACTAGGTATTTGTTTTTGCTGAGAAAATATGGGCCGCTGAAATCTGAACCAAAGCTTGCCGAAACGTCAGTGTAAAGCTCATATATTAGTGCATTTAGTATGGCTGCTAGCTTGCCTAAATTGCCAGCAAGCTCCCGTGATGCAGGGATAAATTTTATTTTTCCAATGATTTTTTTAATTTCGTCGTTTGAATATTTTTTACTGTTGCCCCGGAAAGTCCATGGATCTCGGGCATCGTACGCCTTGAAAACCCTCAAGAAAAAATCAAAAATCTTCATTCTATTTTCTATGTTAGTGTGATAAAGTTTTGTATACGATAGATAGACAACGAAAACATTTCTTGCGTTTGTCGGTCCAACAAAACATTTTCTTAGTATGTCTGGTGGCGCGTCTTTTAATTTATCAATTGTTTCAAGAAGCTTTGGCAACAACAAATCATAATAGTATGGGCATATGGAGTCATTTGCAAATGGCCGTGCAGTTCTCCAGTCAACCGAGCGTTCTACACTAGTCCACGCTTTAAGAAATTCACCTATCTCTTTTTTGTAGTTAATTGCGGCCATAGCTGCGTCTGTGCAGCGAGATATAAAAGTTTAACTATGCCCTGCCTTTCGACTCGCCAAACACCACTCCCTGTGCAACAAGATGTGCAACCCTGAGCGGTTCTGGCACCAGCGAGTTCTTGCAAGTCAGTTTCAAAACTTCCCTCGCAGTCTTTTCATCTGTGCCGGCAATCTGGAAAAATACTTTTCCCTTGCGGCCGACAGCTTTATTAGAAATTTCACATTCGTAAATTTTTCCTGCTTTCTCAATCACACCGAAGCGCAGCTCGCCATCCTCAAAGTGCAGTAGCGCGGATTTTATCGCGTTCATGTCCGGCAGCTCGCGCATAAAAACAATTACCGGGATTTTTGTCTGTTCGTAAATTGCATTTATGTTCACAACATTAAAGCCGCCCAGCGTAATTCCATCTAGCATTACAAACCGCAGTTGCTCTTTTGTCCGCGACTCATTAATTAATTTTATTAGTTTAATCGTGGCGTCGGTTCCGTCAACTTCCACTCGCGTAGAAAGGACGACATCCAGATAGTCCGCGCCGCGGAACACAACACCAACAACAATAACATCCTCGCTTACGCCTCGGCGGAAATACCCATCATCAATTCCTAAAATGCGGATTTGGTTTTTAATCATATTGGTATGCAAAGCTTTTTAATATAAAAATCCTCTGTTTATTTGATTACTATGTGTTGGAACAAAATAATTCCATTCTTCGCCGCGCCGGCAAAGGCGTTTGAGTCCGAACGCCGAGAGCATTTGTCAGAAGCGTTAAAGTATGGTTTGGCTGGCATCGCAGTCCTTGCGTTTCTCTCGAGCATAGTTTCAACCGTCGTTCTAAGAGCTGTCACTGGCGGCAACATTGTGCTTGCATTCCTGTTCCTCTTCCTGATAACTTTTGTCGGCGGATTCCTCGGCTTGGTGTTCTACTCGCTCTGGCTGCACCTCTGGACTTACCTGCTTGGAGGTAGGGAGGATTTTGAACACACAGTCAAAACGGTCTTTTACGCTGCCACTCCGGTTTACTATCTCGGCTGGATTCCGTTTGTATCAGTAATTGGCTTGGTTTGGTTCTTTGTCCTGCAGGCGGTTGGCCTGACAAAACTGCAGAAACTCTCGACAGGCTCGGCAATCTTGGTGGTTATTGCATCCGTGCTCCTGCCGCTCGTGCTGATGGGAATAATGATGCTCGGCGTGCTGATGGGTCTGAGCACGTTGAAGCCCTTTTAATTCTTTTTAAACCGCTAAGTACATAATTGCGAATGGCCATCGGACTGGGAATACTTTTTGCGATCGGCGCGTTGCTCTCATGGGGCTTCGGAGATTTTTTTATTCAGCGCACTACGAGAAAATTAGGAGATTGGAGTACGCTGTTTGTAATCTCATTGTTCGGCCTGATAATTCTTACGCCATTTGTTTACAAAGACTTTGGCGCCATAAACGAAAGCTTTTTGCTTTTTTTGGTTGTTTCTTCAGTTTTGCTTATTGCAGCCTTGCTTGATTTTGAAGCGCTGAAACGCGGAAAGCTTGCAATTATCGAGCCGGCACTTGCGCTCGAAGTTCCTGTTTCCGCGATGCTCGCATTCCTGCTGATAAGAGAGGTATCTAGTTTTCTGCAAATCATCCTGATTGCCGGCGTGATGCTTGGTATAACCTTAGTTTCACTAAAATCTTTTCATTTCAAGAGGCGTGTGTGGATAGAGAAGGGCGCGATTCTTGGAATGCTCGGCGCGCTCTTTATGGGCACATCAAATTTTTTAGTAGGCTTTGCCTCGCGCATCTCAAACCCACTGCTCGTAACTTGGTTTTATAGTTTGTTTCTTGTATTGGTCTGCCTGATTTATTTGGTTGTGAACGGAAAGATAAAAAAGCTTTTTGCAGATGTAAAAAGAAACAGCAAAACAGTGTTAGCAGTTAGTATTTTTGATAATGCTGCGTGGATATTTTTCGCCTTCGCGATGACGTTGATCCCAATCGCGATTGCGGTCGCACTGTCCGAGAGTTATATTGCACTCGCGGCGCTGCTTGGCTTGGTAATAAACAGGGAACGTTTGTTAAAACATCAGCTGGTTGGCCTTGTGCTAACATTGGTGAGTGCAATAATACTTGCGACAATCACTTAAATTTTTTAAGCTCGCCTTCAAAGGAACTTAGCCAGCCCTTAACAGTATCAAGTGCCTCGTTCCAAACTTTCTTTGGCTCCTTGCCTTTTGTCTTGAGAACGAACTCTGCTGTCTTGTCTTCTGGGTGTTTGATTCTAAGGCCAGCCTGCTCCACTCCGCTCTGTTCCCAGACCGCAGCCTTTACTAAATTCAGAAAGCCTTGATCCTTTGTTGCTTCTAGAACGAGCTTGCCCTTCTCAGATTGTGTAACTGTGACTTCCATAGTTGTGTCATTTTTATTGGGTTTATAAGCTTTTTCAATTGTTTATTCAAACCTATTTATTGTAGTTTGGAAATTGTTAAATAGGTTTTGTTTTTAGTGAGCATATGAGCCACCTGAGACCAAATTTAGAAGGATTGCTTAATAGCTTAGGTGAGGTTGAGCGTGCCATTGGCGCGTGTAATGACCCAATTAACCACCAAGATATAGCTAATCCAGTTGAACATTTATCAAAGAAAATTTTAGAAAAAAAGGAGACCTATTTGCCCTAGCAACGCTTGCACTAGAAAGTCTGTATGCACCACGCGCAAAACCAATGCAACCACCAGAAAATATGCGCGACCGCAAAGAGTATGAAAAGCAGTTAGAACAGTACAAGGAAGATCAGTGGCAGTGGAAAGCATGGGAAGAGAGATTCAAGGCCCTTAGAGAAGCACGACTTACGCTGTCTGAAGCCCTATTAAGAACGTATACATCAAATTGTACGCCTGACATGCAGGACAGATTAAATGAGTTGGGCTTAGAGGATTGGTCCGCTCGGGAACTAATGAATAGCAGTGCCCCCACACGCCAAGAGGTTGCAACGTACATTAATAAAAACAGCAGCACGCTAGGCGTAAGTTGTGTTGGCCCGAACGGAGAACCTTTAGCGGAAAATAACTGGATTTTAATACCTAAACAAACTCTCTTACATTCACAATCGGCTTCTTCACCAGTTCCTGATCGTCCGTAATCCTCGGGCAGGCGGTGTTCACCCAAGCTTCGATGTCAGGAAAGTTATCCAAGTCGTTGTAGTTCAGAGTGTCCGCGAGAAATATGAAAATTTCCTTGCCCTGCTTCTCCAGCTTTTCCTTTATCTTAATTACTGGCCCTTGCATCTCACTCTGGCCAGGCTTGGTTGTTACCAAAATTCCAATCCTTTTCGCAGCTTTGAAATTCTCAATCCGAGCTAGCTGTTTGAGTGTGTGTCTGCGGATTTCTGCGGCAGTCACCTCGGTTATTTTTTTAGTAAATGGGTTTAATTTTAGCACCGGAACTTTGCTTCCGACTTCAACCGGCCCGGGGTGGAACTCGCCAGTGCCTATGTAGAGAATTGCATCTGCGCCTTGTGTGGAAAGCGCGGCAGTCGGGTCGCAGCCAAGCAGCTGGCCTGGCAGGACTGCGTGAAGCGAAGGCTTGCCAACAAATGGTTTTATTTTATTTTTTGCTAGAACTTCTTTTATCTTTTCTAGTTGATTTGTAAATTGTACAGTTGTTGCTAAAACCAAGCCCTTGTACTTCTTTAGTTCTTTAAGATTTTTTTCTATGGCAGGAATTACATCCAAGTTTGCTTTTGCTTCTACGAACAGGAGTTTCATATTTCAAAGCTTAGCGAACGGTTTTTAAGCATTACGAACTGCTGAATTGTATGTCCGTGAATGTGGCAAGGCTTTCTGAGATAATATTCGGCTTGGTAGCCATAGTTGCTACAATATATGGTTTAACAAGCCAAAAGGACATTACTACACAAGTATTAATATTTGCAGCATTTGTCTTAACGGTTCTTGTTTTAATCATACTTTATCTTAGCAGCGAGCTCAATAAAATTAAGGATAGAATGAAAGATGTGCAAAATAAGTTAGATTTAAAAGAGGCATTGCACAATATAAACCTGCGTTTGACAATGTTAGAATTTAAAATGAACAAGAAGGGGAGACAAGATTTGGTGCAAGCCGTGGGGGTTGTGCTGCTAATTATAATTCTTTACATTTTTTACGTATTAATATCTGGCAGATTAGCAGCAGTGTAGATTAAACAATGTCTTCTTCTGCAATCACAACGAAGTCCGCGGTGGACATGACCGAGCTGAATGGTATCAACAGGTCGCCGTCCTTCGCCTTCTCCAAGTCCAAACTCAGCGCGTGCGGGGTCGGCATCTTCAGTACCATGTAGATTAGCTCACCCGTTCGCACCTCAAACACTAAGTCACCAACCATGCCGAACTTCTTTCCTGATTTAGAAACAACTGTCTTGCCTACAAACTGCTTTGCGTATTTCTTTCCTTCATCTACCATCTTTCAAACTCCTAGGAAAATCCGCCGAACGGATTCGGCGTTATTTTTCCTTCGTCCACTATTTTTATGCTCCCGGGGAGATTTGCCGAAACCCAGTTTCGGCGTTATCTGCCATTTCACACCTTAAACCTGCATTTTAGCCACTAGACCACAATAAAAAGTTTTCTGTTCTGGAAAGAATAGAGTTTTGATAATCTTTATATACTATCCGCACTCAGACTTACCGGAGTGTTGATAATGCAGGCCACAAAATTATTACTATTAGTATTGTTAATCGTTTCGGTGGTTTTCGTTGGTTCTGCGCTAAGTGCCGCTCTGACGTACTCCTCAACAAGCTCGCCGCCAGTTTCATCGGGCGAGCAGGGCAAGGATAACTGGTATTACGAATCTGTTTGTGACACCAGTGTGACTCCATCGGGCGATAGCTTCCAACAGATGGAGTGGGATAGTGTAAACAGTAAGTGGCTGGTTGCAGTTACCTGTCCCGAAAGAAGCATCACAGACCAAGACCTGCCATATATTGTTGCAGGAAGTAGTCCTTATCACTGGGCCGCAGATGGCGTAGAAACTAGCCAATATTCCTCAGATACTGTTGTAACCGCATGGGCTGCACCAAACACAGAAACAGTTCGTGCACATGGAAAATTCTCTCTGGCTGGCTCTGCATCTGATTGTGGCGGCAGCGGCTCGTGGCAGGTTTATGTACTCAGAAACACGGAGGCGGTCTATGGGCCATTTGACGTAGTCAGAAGTGATACAAGTACATACATAAATGTATTTGATTTTGAAACACAGGTAAACCAGGGCGATAAAATAAGATTTTACATCAAGCCGCTGGAGGCAGGCGGATGCGATTGGTTTAGTGTTGAAGATTATGTAGACTACGCCGTCCAGACCACGCAACAGCCAATCTGCGGCAACAGTAAAATAGAGGCCGGGGAAGTATGCGATGATGGAAATACAAACGGGGCAGATGGTTGCAGCGGCGCGTGCCAACTTGAAGCCGGATACTCATGCAGCGGCGAGCCAGCAGTGTGTGTTAAATTATGTGGCAATCGCGTAATAGATTCTGGTGAGGGGTGCGACGGCGGCTTGCCAGCCGGTGTTGACTGCGTAAATTATGTTTCTGGCAGTACATTTACTGGCGGCACGCTAAGTTGCAAAGTTGATTGTATGTTTGATATAAGTAAATGCACCTCTGGTTCTGCTTGTACTGCTAACTACTTCAATGATTGTGATTCTACCGATGGTTGTGGTGGCACGAAAAATACTGCGCCGCATAATTCTTGTGATTTGAGCGATAATGTTGCCTGCGGCACAGAAAGTGTATGTGATGGTGTTGATAATAATTGTGATACCAAAATAGATGAAAACAATGTTTGTGGCACAGCAACACAAACTATTCTATCTGAACATTTTGAGAAGGACGCAGCAACGGGCAGCGACTATCTGACTTCAGCAGGCTGGCTTCAAATTACGCAGGCTGGCGGAAGTCTGGACATTGGCAAGCCACTTGCGGGCAGCACGGACTCGCTAGCTATCTCTGCAAAACTTGAGCCGCTCGAGGTTTCTTATATAAGAAGGACAACGCAGTTTGAAAATGATTTAAATAAATACACTGTAAACTTTCACGTAATACCAGTTGATAATCCAATTATTTATTATGCGGACAATAATGTTGCCTTTGGGCAGGATACGGATGCGAATGGAGTTGGTATCTTCAGGTGCTTCGGACCCAATGGCAATGCGTACAACACCGTCCCCGGCGCGACGCAGCTGAGATGGTATAAAATAAGTATAGAAGTTGACCCCGTGGCCGGAGAGTCCTGGGTCTATGTCGACGGTACGAAATCACAAGCGTCTTGCCCGAAAACAAATACATTCTACACACCGGCAGATACAATTTCGATCGGAGATTTCGTAACCAACTCGCCAGTTGGCGTTAGCGAATACGGTACGCAAGGCGAGTTTTGGTTGGATGATTTAACAATTACCCAAGACGCGCCGCTGACTTGCCCCGCACAAACCGTGAATTGCAATAACAATTTGGTTGACGGCTGTGAGACGAATACGGGCGATGACACTAAGAATTGCGGCACCTGTGGAAATGCTTGTTCCTTTGGGAATGCACTAGCGACCTGTGTGGCTAGCACTTGTGTGCTGGCAAGCTGTGATGCGAGTTTCTGGGATTTGAATCAAAATGTGTTAGATGGCTGCGAATATCAGTGTGAGATAACAAATAACGGTGTAGAAATTGTGGATGGATTAGATAATAATTGTGATGGCCAGCTACTGCTAACGGAAAGCGACAATGATGGTGATGGTTATTCAGAATTTCAGGGCGATTGTGATGATAATCCCGCAGATGATGCGCAGCAATACGCAAACAATCAGTATAATTTAGATCCGAACGGCAATGGTAACATAGCAGAGCACATAAATCCGGGCGCGATAGAGAACAAGTTTGACAGCGTAGATAATAATTGTGATGGCCAGGTAGATGAAGGCGCGTTCTGCGGCGATGGTTCAGTGACGGTTGCAAAGGGTGAGCAGTGTGATTATGGCAGTGCACTAGATTTAACATTTTCAGACAGGGCTGATTGTGACGGGACAGATTCCGGTGCGCAGGCCTGCACCTCAGCGGTCTGTGGCGATGGTTATGTAAACTCCGCAGCAAACGAATTTTGTGATGATAGTAATCTCAATGCTGGCGATGGGTGTGGCAACACCTGTGCGGTTGAAGCTGGTTATTCGTGTGCCGGCACGGTATCTGTTTGTACGCTGATCGGCAAAGGCAAGGAAGATACGTTCTGTGGCAATAATATTGTAGAGGTTGGTGAAGAGTGTGACGATGGTAACTCTGTGGGCGGTGATGGATGCTCTGCAACATGCGCCGCTGAGGCACCGCCGGTATGCAATGAGCAATGGTCCTGCACTGACTGGTCGGCCTGTTCCGAAGCTGGCCAGCAGACTAGAACGTGCACAGACACAAACAATTGTGGGACTACAAATGCGAAACCCGCCGAAAGCCAGGCGTGCACACCAGTGTGCAAAGAAAGCTGGTCTTGCGCTGCTTGGTCAGATTGCACTACAGATAAAACGGGTGAGTCCATGCAGGCAAGAGTGTGCACAGATGCAAATAGCTGTGGAACTATCCTCGAAAAGCCGGTTGCGGCACAAGGTTGCACGCCGTCCCCGCCAAACTGTGATCCAGATTGGTCGTGCGCAGATTGGTCAGCCTGCCCCGCAGATAGCGTGCAGGTTAGAACATGCAATGATAAAAATAATTGCGGTACAACATCAGGCAAGCCCGCAGAACAACAGGCGTGCACGCCAGAATGCAATGAGCAATGGTCATGTACAGATTGGACTGCTTGCGCTGCGGATAGCAAGCAAACCCGCGCTTGCACCGATACTAACAACTGTGGCACAATTAGCAGCAAGCCCGTAGTACAGCAGGCCTGTGTGTATGTGCCTGAATGTGGTCCAGAGTGGATTTGCAGTGATTGGTCTGAATGTTCTACAAATAGCAAGCAGACCAGAATATGTACTGATAAAAATGGTTGTGGCATGACTGCGGGCAAATTACCTGAAGAACAGGCCTGCACATATCAGCCGCCCGCACAATGCGCCGTAAATACAGATTGCGTGGCACCAGAACACGGCAGTTCGAGTTGTGTCAGTGGTGCTTGTCAGTTAGTTTGTGATGTTAATTATAAATTATCTGCCGGTAAGTGTGAATTAATAATAGTTACGACTGAAAGTGGGGGCGGGGGTGGCGTCCAGGCCGCTTCGACAGGAGGTAGTGGAGGAGGCGGGAGGACTGGAGGTGCGGGCGGCTTCGAAACCTATGCAGCCTACGGTTCTGCGCTTTCACAGACACTGGCTGCACCAATCAAGGGCAACGGCATTTGCGAGGCGGGCGAGTCTGCGGCAACCGCTTGTGTTGACTGCAGTTGTGCGTCTAACTATGCATGTGTGAATGATAGGTGCACATTCAAGGGTGATGTCTCGCTCGCCGCGAAGCAGGGCAAGTCGCTTCCAAAAGCAAAAGCGACAGAGTCCGCGCTCAAACAACTGGCGCCAAGATTCCAGCTGCCGGTTCAGGTTATTTATTTGATGCTTGCGGTCGCAGCGGCGTTGCTTGCAGTAGCATCCTACAAGTTTTATTTCAAACCGAAGTTCGGCCTGCCAGCTATCGCAGAAGCACACGGCGCACATACACTAGGTGCAATGGAAAATGCAAAGAGCTTCATCGCACACGCACTTGCAGAAGGGCACGGCATACACGATGTCAGAAATCATTTGATAGAAAGTGGCTGGCATCCAGATGATGTGCATCGTGCAATTTCAGAGAATGCAGATGATTTGACAGAGTTACAGCATAGTGCAGAAAACTATGGTGTGCATGAGAATAGCGCTGCAACAAAACAGCTCAGGGCATATGTAAAAGATGGGCTGGCCAGAGGTTACACTGAGGCGCAAATCAAAGCAATCGTGCTTGCAAATGGCTGGCCAGAACGCGTAGTGGATCAAGTAGTTGGATAGTGTTGTACATTGTTAACTTTGTGGTGGGCATACCTGAGCCTTTTGTAAGCGTGGCGTAACCTTGCTGCAATTAATCTTAATGATCTTTGTACGAGGCGGATCGCACTGCCGGCCAGCCTCTCTTCTTTTGCAATAACTCCAAGCTCTCGCGACTCGCGCAGCAGGGAGGATTCGTGCAACGCTCGCTGCGCAACCTCCGACGTTGGCCCGACGCTGATAAAATCCTGAAGGATTGAGAATCCCCTAAACACCAGATAAAATGGAAAGACTGCGAGTAACTCAAGCCAGTAAAGCCTGACAAATTTTTTTGTGTCATGAACACGCCGATACTTGAGAATCAAATCTAGACCAAAAACACAAACAACTGCAACATCCGCAATCGTGACCCAGGGCTCGTATTTTTCGAAATTAAAAAACAGTTCGCCGATTATCATGATGGCAATCACAACTACTGTCGGCGTGATTAGAATGTCGACTAGTTTTTCGAGGAGTGATACCTTGGTTGCAGCCATAGTATGAGTTTTAGTTAGTGGTATATAAAAGTTTAATAATTCTGCAAACCTAGCAAGCACATGGGTATTAACCTCAGAGAGCTTGTGATAAAAAAGCCAATCGAGCTTGAAGACTTAAAGGGCAAGAAGCTGGCTATCGATGCATTCAACATAATTTTTCAGTTTCTCTCCAGCATCCGGCAGGCCGATGGCACACCGTTGAAAGATTCTCATGGAAATGTTACTTCACACCTGTCTGGGTTGTTTTACCGAACTACGAATTTATTAGAAGCTGGAATAATGCCCTGCTTTGTGTTTGACGGGAAGGCTCCGGAGGAAAAGCTTGAGACACAGCAGGCCCGCGAAGCTGTCCGAGAGGAGGCGCGGCAAAAATATGCGGCTGCGTTGGAGAAGGGTGAGCTGGATGAGGCGAAAAAATATGCACAGCAAACTTCTAAATTAACTGGGGAGATGATTAACGAGGCAAAAGAATTACTTACTGCGATGGGCGTGCCCTGGGTGCAGGCGATGTCAGAGGGCGAGGCGCAGTGCAGCTACATGGCGCGCAAGGGCCACGTATGGGCAGCCGCATCGCAGGATTATGACGCACTGCTTTACGGTGCCGTTCGCCTTGTCAGGAATCTTTCAATCTCAGGAAAGAAAAAAGTTGCAAACACCCTAAAGTTTCAGAAAGTGCAATTAGAGATAATCGATCTGGCAGAAACACTAAACTACTTGGGCTTTGACATCGACTCCTTCATCAAGATGGCACTTCTGATTGGGACGGACTACAATCCCGGCGGCGTGTCTGGGATCGGGCCGAAGACTGCTTTAAAAGTAATCCGCGAGGGCAAGTTTTCGGAGTATGAAGGCAGAATCCCAAACTGGAAAAAACTATTTGACCTTTTCAAAAATCCGCTAGTCACAACAGACTACAAGCTGGACTGGAAGTACCCTGACGAGAAAAAACTGAAAGAAATTTTAGTGGACAGGCACGACTTCGGCGCTGACAGGTTAGCAAGCACACTCAAGCGAATAACTGGCGTGGACAGAGGGCAGAAGGGGTTGGGGGAGTTCTAAACAGAGTTTTCCGATAACTATTTAAATCTCCAAAAACAAAGCATATTATGGCACAAACAGTAACAATTAGCGATGTGTATGCAGAGCTAAAAGTGATTGCAAAGAAAATGGTTACAAAAGAAGAGCTAGCACAAGCCTTGGAGACAATTGAAATTCTAGCTAACCCACAAACAATTGAACAGATTAAAGAAAGCGAGCAAGATATTCGGCGTGGCAGAGTCAGGGAAATTAAGTCAGTGCGTGACATCTGATGGCTTGGACAGTTATAATAACTGAAAGATTTTCTCAGGAGTTCAAGAAATATTCTAAGAATAGGGAATTTACAGATGCGCTAGAAAAGAAAATACAAAGGTTGCGCGATGGCCCGCAAAGCGTCGGCAAATATTTGGTTGGCAGGCTTCACGGTTACAAGTCCACGCGGCTCGTCAAGACATTTAGAATATTATTCAAAATTTCAGAAAGTGAAAGTGCAGTTCACCTAGTAGCTATCGATCACAGAAAGCACGACTATGAGAACTTCTGAAAAGCCAGCATACTCAAGCGAATAACTGGCGTGGACAGAGGGCAGAAGGGGTTGGGGGAATTTTGAATAGTTCATTTTGAAGAAAAATAATAAGTTATGGCAGAACCAAGTAGTCCCGAAAATATAGTAGCTACCGCTAATATGAATGTTATGGCTTTATCGCTTTCCAATTTACCCGCCCACATTAAAGTAAAGCTCATTAGTAGTGTTATTCCTATTAGCCCGCCCATCCATTTAATTAAGAGAATAGATAACTCTCTTCTTGTTTGTTCATCACCCTTAACGTTATAGCCCTCGGTTTCCATTACATCCTGCCCCTAATCTTAGCTGAGAATATTTTTATTTCTCCACAGTCTTCGCATATCTGTACTACCACAGGTATACCAACGGACGGCAAAAAAGTTAATTTATTGCCCTCTTTGTCGAGACGAGTTACTGCATACAAATCTTTGGGTTCGATCCACTTGTGCTCGCACTTTTCTTTCGCCATTTTAATCACATACTAATTATATTAGACTAAACTTCCATAATCCCTATTTCTCATCAGCATCCCATCAACATCTTTCTCCGTAACCCTTGCCAGCCTCTTCTTGTAAGTTTTCAAAAACTTTTCCAGCTCTTTGTATAATTTTTCTTTTAGTTCTGAGCTGAGGATTTTTCCCTTCCTGTAATTTTTTTCTAATTTATCTGCCTCTTTTTGTGTTAAGAAATATGCAGTAAGATATTTCAGTGCGACGTCGTTCTCTGGGATTCCGCCGAGCCTTCTGTGCTCTGCGATTGTTGGCCGACCGCCAGAGAAAGCGCGCATCACTTTCTTTTTTACGGACTGCAAATCTTCGTCCAAGAATATTGCGGACACCGGCCGTGACTTGGACATCTTCTCGCCGTCAATTCCCGGTAGCAGGACAGAGCACACCTCTGCCGGCTTCGGCAGATTAAACTTCGCCGCCAAATCTCGCGAGATGCGGATGTATGGGTCTTGGTCCAATCCTACTGGAACTAAGACTTCCTTGTAGCCCAAAACGAGCGGGAGCAGGATATGCGCGGCCTGCACGACTGGGTAAAAAAACATTCCTGAATTTGTGTCATCGCCGTAGCCATAGACCGCCTTGATTGTCGAGCCAGTCACTTTCTTTGAAAGTTTTATTGCGAGGTTGTAGATGTTTGTAAAAATCTGGTCTATGTAAACGTGCGTTTTCTTCGGGTCAAATCCCAAGGCGAGCAGTTCTTTTACCAGATGTCTTGCATTTACTAACGCCTCTTTCTGCGTTTCAACTTTTCCAACAACATATGACTCATCGTCAGAAATCGGGATGAACGAGTGCACGCCATATTTTTTCTGGAAGAATAAATGCACATCTAAAAATGATTTGTGCCCCAGATGTATTTTGGAGCTTGGGTTGAAGCCCGAGATGATTGCGACTCGCTCGCCTTTTTTTAATTTAGATAAAAACAAATCTAAATCGCGGTGCGAGAATAATAGCCCAGACTGGAAACCTCGGAAGGCAGGCAGGCCTTTCAGCTCAGCGGTGTGGCTAAGCCCGAATTCTTTCATTAGCTGCTTTTGCTCTGCATCTGGTTGGAGTTTCATTTTACGAGCTCCTGCGAGTAAAATGATTAGCGAAATGCGCTGTCTTATTACAGTTTCGCTTTATCATATTAATATTATGGTGGGGTCGCCCCGATTTACATCGAACAAGTCCGCTGTAAAGCGCACTTAGTCCGCTTTGAACAGAGATCAGCCGCTATCTCCTCGCTGCATCCAGAGTTTACGCGATTGCTAAATCGCGCGCGTCTTTCTTTGGATGCCCAGGAGCCTTTCTTTTCGCAATAAAAAGAAAGGCTGCTGTCCCAAACCGCGAGTCCTGACCAAGCTGTCTGACCGCCATCGATCTTTTACGCCAAAGTGTGTTCGGTCGAAGACCGAACCCGCTGAAAGCGTGGACCGATTTTGCG
>CAZUEL010000016.1:16689-17595 GCA_964619325.1 Candidatus Woesearchaeota archaeon
AAGAAAGGCTGCTGCTGGAGGCGGCCATTCTACCGGATTGTACGCAGCGAAGCTAAGTACTAGCAAAGCTTCGCTTGCTTTGAACTACGACCCCACTACCACCCCCTTTAATTTTTGGGAGTTTAAATAATTTCCTAGAAATATGATTACCCGCACGTCTTCCCTAACACCAAAGGTAATCAACTCGTTGCATTGTAATGCTAAATAAAAATCTGACTTTATAAGGCTTGTGCGGGCTTGAACTCAAACCATTTCCTCAGGTACTTCTCGCTCAGCTTGTAAACCGCATATGCAACAACATACCCACCAAGAATGTCAAACGAATAATGGATGTGCAACAGCAGGACATCTATTCCCAAAATAACTGAAACGCCGAACAGCAAATAGCGCAGCCACAAAACTTGTGTTAGCAGGCCAAGCAGGAAAGTCAGGCCGACGTGCCGGCTGGGAAACAGGTCGTGGTCAAACTCAAAGCCAGCAACCACTCTTGGGGGCCTGTCTGCGGGTGGGGCGAGCACCGTAGTGGTATAAAATAAGTTGCTTGCTAAAAGGAGCACCCCAAAAACTGCAAGAATGTACGGCACTCGCGCAGGCTCCTTCCAGGTGAACACCATAAGGCTTGCTAGCAGGACAATGAGATATAAGTAAAGATATATTCCGGTAGTAAAATTGTTTTTCACAACTGGCAAAACAGACAGAATATAATCAAACACTGCGGCGGATTGAACACCTTGCAGGTACGAGCTGATGTAGAGCCAAGATGTGATGCCTGCCAGTGCCAACGTTAGCCCCTTTACCAGTGCCAGCCGGTAGTCTTCCAGCTTCATAAAATTAGCAAAGTTCATACCGATAAACCTAAAGACTTATATATATTGTTTTCCCTAGTTTCAATTGGAAGTGTGAGGT
>CAZUEL010000017.1:0-16550 GCA_964619325.1 Candidatus Woesearchaeota archaeon
GTTGACGCTGTTGTTTTTTGTTAGGGCGCCAGCTGTCAGGTTTAGGGCTATGCAAAAAGAGATATATATTATTTTATATGTGTTTAGGTGACTACTGTTGGAGTCACTGTTACTTGATAATCTCTAGTTTGTCCCGGCTGCAATGACACATAACCTGGCCTGCTAGCAAACTCGCCCGCATGTTTTATTTGTGGCAAGGCGGAGATCGGCTCGATGCACAAAACTGGCTGGCTGGCTGGCTGGCTGGCGCCAGACTTGCATGTTCCCAAAACCCCAAGTGTTCATAGCTACCTTGAGTCCTCCGTCTGCGCTAGTGTACTTGGCATCAGTTTCACCTGGTAAAATTATGGCGCCATGGGCTGCTGAAGCAGATGCTTCGGCAATTTCTTCAACGGTAAGCTTTTTGTGATTAGTTTCCACTGTTCCGCCTAAATCTAAAAACGCTGGATGCCAGCCAAGTGCAAATGGCAATGGTAGTCTCGCAGATAAATTTTCAACTTCAAAATTGACTTCCAAACGATTATCATTCGTTTGGTAATACACTATTAATCTAAAACTGTGAGGAAATTTAACTTCACCCTTTGGTGTTTGCACAGCAGGGTTTCCCTCGTGAACATACGCAGCAGTTGCGTACGCTTCGCCCTGACCAGATATGATGGGCCGCATGTACCTAGCTATACCGTGCTGCGGCATAACTAATTCTCGTCCGCCTATTGTAACCCTATCATTAAGTGCTTGACTCACTAACGGAAACATAACTATCGCAGAATTCTGCCAGCCGCCTGCCTCTTTCTTTTCGTGCGGGGCTTTGAGATGTGCAGGCTTGCCCCCACCCCACATAAACTCGACGGGCCTGCCATCGCGTACCACTTCAAGGCTGCAGAGCTGGCCATTCTCTGGGTTAATGCCAGCTCGTAAGGTTCCTTCCGCGTTAACTATTGTTATCAAATCGGCGCCCATGTTAATTCAAGATTCGAAAATCTTTAAAGGTTTGCTATGCCCCATCAGCTATTTTCAAAAGTGCAAGCCGAGCCCGCACCCTTTCAGCGTTAGCATTCCATGCCCCTTCCAAAAAGTCGTCCCCTTGAGTTTCGCCTATGGTTCTTTCCAAACCTGCCACAGAAACTCTTGCTTGCTCCGGCGTAACTCCCATCCTACGCAGAACTTTAGCTATTTGTTCTGGCGGCACAGCTTGACTAGCTAAATGTATTGCAGCGTCACGTGGATCTGTGGGTAACCCTTCATAAACACCACGGAGATACAGTCTTGCAAACGCACTTCTTAAATAATCGCCAATCGACATTTTAATCGAATATATTGCAATATTGCGCTTTATAAACCTTTCTATTAAATTGTTTCTCCTAACTTTCGCAACACTTCTTTATCGCCCTCGGAAACCATCTTCAGCCCAAGGGCCTGCTCCAAAGTAAAAAGTCTCATCTTCCGGCCCTCCGCCAGCTTAAGCTGCGCCCTAGGCGGCATTGGCGCGATGTAAACATGGCGGTCAATAGTAAAATCCTTTGTTGAATCTGTAAATCTGCCCAAGAATGCGTAATTATATCCTGTTAAATCAAAACCTAACTCCTCTTTTGTCTCTCTCAACAACGCGTTCTCGGGCGTCTCACCCTTTTCAATGTGCCCGCCAAAGTAGCCCCACTCCTCGCCAGTCTTGCTGATTCCGCGGCGGTCCTGCAACAATATTCGCTTCGCAGAATCATAAAATATTATTAGAGAAACGCGGTGGAGTTTCATTTGCTGTTCTCCAAACCCAGCTCTTCTTGGCTATGCCTAACGGAACCCTTTGTTCCGCTCAGGAACCGGTAAACCGTCGCATGCCTTCTGCCCGTAAGAAGCATCTCTACCGCTTGACGAGCCTTCTCCACAGCTTCGTACTTACCGAGGATAGCGATGGTCTTGCCCTGCACAGCGATTTCAGCGCCGGTCTCTCTTTCTATCATGCGCTTTGCCTTGCCTTCCTGGCCAATCACAACTCCCCTAACCCTTTGTTGGTGTGAGACTTTTTTGTGGCCGTAGTCCGGCAGCGAAAGTTTAACATAAGAAAATTCATCATCAAACAACTGCTTCGCGCTCTCCGGCGAGAACCCGCGGCCGATCGCATCAACCACGTTCTTGGCAACCAGCACTTCCAGCGCATCCCTGCCAGCAAGCTCAACTATGTTCTCTTTTACAGAAATCTTTACCTTTCCTAATTTTTCCAAATTTGTTTTTGTTGCGTTCTTCGGGCCGAGCAGTATTGCTACACGAGTCCTCGGAATCAGAATTTCGTCTTGGAATTGCATCTTACCCAACCTACCCCGGAATTAATAAGCCTGCCTCCCTTAAAGCAGCGGTGTGCGATTCACCAGTGTATACTAAAACCCCATGCAAGCCATTTATTATAAAATCCTGCCTGTTTAATTCTAATGCGGATTTACCCAGCTTCGCGAATATATTGGCCAGCCATGTTGTCGCAGCCACGCGGTTATTTATATTTTGCCAGTACTTATTTGGCAGCATACTCAAAACAGCCCAGGGCGTTTTATCCAACAAATAATCGTAGTTTGGATTCTTTGGGTCGGTAAAACCCACAGCAACAAATGCGTCGTATGTCGAACCGCCATAATACTTTGCCAGCAAACCGCCGAGCTTTGCACGCCTGAAGTCATATGTGTTCGGGTATTGCCAACTATTAAACTGATTTATTGGTCGATTAAACCTGAAGTCTAAAACAAATTTTGTGATTATCCTGTGGCGGTGTTCTGGTAGCGTTAAAAATCCGCTGCCCGCATGCCGGTTATGCGGAAATTGTCTCCTTACGCCGCGCTGTACTTCTTCCCAAATACTAATAATCGCGTTCGGCGCCAGTATTTCACCAGCTGCAATCCTACGCTCTAAATCTAAATTTGTCATGCAAAAATATGCACGGATGGGCTTTTAAACATTTCTATATTGCTATGCAAATTCTTTCTGCTCAAACAGCACCTTCAGATGGCCCTGCTCTTTCAGCCACCTGGCCTGGTTGTCCGTGTACTTGTAAACCAAATCGCCTTTGATGTCGCCCTCGAACTCCCACGGCTCGATTAAAACGACGGAGTCCGGCCTCACCCACAGATGCCTTTTCAGCGCTCCGGGTACGCGGCAGATCCTGGTCTTGCCATCCGTACACCTTACCCGCGATTTGCCAAAACCTAACCTTGTTTCAACAATTCCTAAAACTTCTTTCCCGCGCGGCATGCGGACTCGGAACACCTGCTGCTCTTCTTCCTGGCCATGGTGTTGCTTTCTGTTCTGCTGCGGCCTTGGGCGCGGTCTAAACATGTTTAAGAAATTCAAATTACAGTTTAAAAGCTATTCCTTAGCACGCATTAGCATCGTCAGCTTGTACTTAGGCCGGTTCCTCTGCTTGTCCCAGCTGTATGCTTCACTGGACAGCGTGGTCTTGAGCTTGAATCTCCTTCTCAAATCTGATGCTAGGTGCTTTGCGGCTTCCTTGCTCGTGAAATAAATATCAACGCCAGTGCGCAGTTCTTCGAATTTCAGGATATATGTCTTGAACTGCGCGGCCATCTGCACCATCTTCTCGACATTAGCTGGCACATCCCTGAGCTGGATTATCGCGACGTGCTGCTTCCGCCGGTGCATCGAACACTCTGGACAGATCGTCCTCTTTGCTTCGAGATGGATCGGGAAGATTTGCGTGAATGGCTGGCCTGCCATAGAAACTGTAACTGAAACCTTTGCGCTCGTGTTCTCGCGCTCAACTATTTTTACATCTTCAAGCTCTGCGTTCTCAGGCAGCTTGATTCTTTTTATCAGCAGATTTTCAAAAAAGTTCTCCTCAGATTCTTTACCTTTTACCCACAGGCCCTCGAAATCAACCGCACCGCAGGATTTGCAGCTTCTTAGTGTGGCATTCTTAGGCACATCTATCGCAGACTCGCCAAGCCTGCAATTAGTACAGATTCCGTCAACTAGCGTTGTGGCTGGCTTGCCGCACTTTGCACAGAATTTTGACTTGATGGACATGGAAAGATTTTTATTCTAGGGTTTATAAATGATTTAGTAATGCCCCACGAATGCGAAGTCTGCGGCTCTGCAAAAGCTGGCATAAAAGCAAGTTTTGATGGTGTAGTCTTGAATGTTTGCCAGGCCTGTTCGGGTGCGGGAAAGATTATTGACCAACCCAAGCCCGTACTGGCAAGGCCGCCGGTACTGCAGTACATTGCACCAGAATCTGGTGAGCTTGTGGTTAGTGATTTCGGAAAAGTCATTTCAAAAGCGCGGCAGCAACTCGGTTTGAAGCAGGACGAGCTGGCCCTACAAGTCAAAGAGAAACTTCCAGTAATACAAGCCGCAGAACAGGGAAAGAGATTGAATCTGGCACTGGCGAAAAAGCTAGAAAAATTATTAAAAATAAAATTGTTAGAAATCAGTTAAACCACTGTGAAGCTCTTCTCTAATCGGTTGTTCTCTTTTGAGAACTCTTCTATTGCAGTGTTGTCCGTCTTGTAAATCGACTTCCAGTCTGCTCGCACAACCAAGCGGTACTCGCCCGGCGTCAAGTCAATTGCACGCATGACAACTTCCTGCGTTCCACCTGCCGGGAGAGAGACATAGAATTGTCCTTTGACAGATGCACTGTCTGCTGCGGAATCTGGCCATGTCAGCACAAGTACCTCTTTCTTGCTCGTTGTACCGTAATATTTATCTGCAGTCGTAACTGTTTTGTATAGGTCAAAGAAAATGTTAGCAAAATTAAACGGCGATGTGCCTAAATTCTCAACCGTTGCAACCGGCTGGAAGGGCACTCTTGCGGATATTTTCCCTGGCAAGGATAAATCAGTTATTGCTAAATCCGGCATGTCAACAACTCTCAGAACAGAAGCCGCACGCTCGCCAGGATCGTACAAATACCCATTCCGGTTCTTATCCAAGCATGCAACAACTTGATAGTCACCAGGTGCGTAATATTTCAACTTTCCCTTGCTTGTGCATTCTGAATCATAACATCTCACACTATCGAGAGCTGGACCGTAGCAACTGTCTTTCCGCAAGTCCATAATGCGACCAACACAACCCTGCAGGCCAGATACAGATGCAGTTACTGCATCACCTGCTTTTGCTGGGTTCGGCGACATGGTGAGCACGGGCACTCCTTGGCACCCGCTCGCAATTGCATAACCTGTCACGGGTGCGTCTGCAAAGCTGCCAAATACGGCTACCAATGCGATTAAAACTGCCACGAATCCTATTACTTTCAAGCTATTTTTATCTGCCATTTAAATCACCACTAACGTTCCTTCATAAACATTATTAGTCTTATCTGTTTCTGGTATGCTCTCTGTATTTAACTTGACAACAACCCTATAGGTTCCTGGGGTGGGCAGCTCTATATGATTTATAGTACTGGACACACCATCCACACCTACCGCACTCAGAACAATATCTTTTGAAAAACGTAAGATACTGTTACTCTCGTCAGAAATTTCAAATCGATATTTTAAAAATGATGTTGTTGGACCGGTACCAAGATTTGCAATTGCGACCTTTACATCAAACGATATTTTTGCTTTTGGCTGCGCAGGTGTAAATTCCACGGACTTAACTATGAAATCATTGCCATAAATTGTACGCAACAAGGCTTCTGCCCGCTCGCCTTTCGCAAAAAATTTTCCGGAGCCGGTTTTATCAAAACAAGCAGTATAAAGCTTGTAGTCGGAAATCTTATTGTTCCTGAGTACTGCAGAATCGCAGCTAGACCGCGTGCAAAAAATACTCCCGACCTTTAGGCCTTGGCAGCCGCCCTCGTGCACAGAAATTTCTGCACTGCCACAGCCCTCTAGACCGGTTATGGTTGCAGCTACTGTTTCACCGACCTTTGCTGGATTTGGTGTTAACGAAAGCACCGGCCTACCAGTACAAATCGAAGCTACTGTAAAACCCTGCGGTGTCAGATACGGAAATGCAATTACTGCAATAACCACCAACATCACTAGGGCTGTGATTGCCTGCTTATCCATGAGTTCGGCCATTACTACCTCATAACTAAATACAAAAACGCGGTATATAAATGTGTCGCTTAATTGACAACAAGCGGCGTTGTGTAGAAATTATTTTCTTCATCTGGCTCATCAAAGCGCTTATCGGAATCTATCCAGAACTTCACAGTATATGTGCCCGCCTTCAGTCCAGTCTCGCCTGGCGTAACAACCACGGTGCTGCCGCTGGCGGGAATTACTGATACATAATCTTGTTTAGAGTATTTCAAAATCGCGTTTGTGCTATCCCAGATTTCGTAATTGTAGCGGACATATGTTGCGCTGGTTGTCCCGTAATTGTCAATCGTAACTGTTGCTGCACGCACATAACCTAGACTTAAATCAGGGTATGTTAAATCTGTGACTGCAAAATCATAATAATTTACTGCTGCATTTCCTGTCAAAATCGGCAGGCCTGCTGCCACGATTACTACTATCACCGCCAATGCTGCATATGTGTTGTGATTCGTGGCCACCGGATTTCACCTCAGTGAACGAGGCGCAGCAAAAACAAGTTTTTGCCTGCGTTTATCGTCCTTACTCCCTAAATATTTGATTGGGTATATAAACATTGTGCTTCTAGTTGGGAATTGTCAGAACAGTTTCGTAAACATTATTTGTTTCATCGATTTCATCGAACTGGCCTTCAGAGTCAATCTTCAAATAAAATGTATATGTTCCGTTCGGCAGATCTACTGGAACTAGTGTCCAGCTTGTGTCCGCACCTATCGGCAAAGCAAGCACTTTGCTGTCTGCCTGCACGCTCCTAAAAACTTCTGTCCTTCCGCGTACGATGTCATCTTTCCATACGCGTACGTCATATGTTACCTGGCTGGCACTAATCGTTCCTGAATTTGAAAACGTTGCCTGCGGCTTGAAAGGCACGTTCTTTACCAACTTATCTGGAAACTGCACATCACTGATGGAAAAATCGAGCGGGCTTGTGACTGTTGCTGCACCACTGAACAGACCGGAGCCGGCGATCCCGATGACTAACACGACCACTATAACTGCTGCCAACCGCTCGTGAGATGTCATACTGCTCCCATTGCTAAACCTAGCCAATAGTAAACGTAGTTGTGTAGAGATTGTTTGTCTCATCAGTTTCTGCGTGCTCACCTTGGCTATCTATCCATAAATTTAAAATATAGCTCCCCTTCGGCAAATCCCACGGGCCAAGATCTGCTGTTGCGGAACTGTGCGCGAGTAAGTAAACACTCTCATCTTTTTGGACTGCGAGGCCATGCCCGCCCGCCGTCAGTACTTGCACCCGGTATGATACAGAGCCTGCGCTTGTTGAACCTGAATTTGCGAATGTTGCAACCGGCCTAACTGTCTGACTGACGAGAATTTTCTCTGGGAGAGAAACACTGCTTACCGAAAAATCAACATCTGTTGTTACCGCTCCACCTGTGAGCAGGCCTGTTCCAACTACTGCTAAAACTACAAATACCACCAACGCCGCTATGTGCGTATTTTTTATGGCCATTTTATTACCTCGAGGATTACATGCCATGCCAGTTTATAAACATTTCGAGGGCTGCCACCAACAAAATTCAATCAATAACTCAACACAAGTGTTGTTCTATACACATTATCTGTTTCATCTGTTTCCACGTACCGGTCCTCTGTGTCAATTTTGAACGTTGCGCGATATGTGCCCACAGTTAAATCCGGCATACTTGGCAAATCAAATGTTTTTGTTTCTCCCGCGCCAATGTGCACAAAACCGGCTACGGCAGAATATCTGCCGCCAGGATCATAGAGTTCTAATGTATAATGAACAAAGCTTGCTGACTGTGAACCTGCATTAGTTATTGTTGCTTTACTATTGTATGTGGGCATGCCCGGCGTGAACTTTGTTGGAAGATCAACACTGTTGATGTAGAAGTTTACATCACCATGTTGATATATTCTATGCGCTGATGCGTTACCCGTAAGATTTGCACCGGCGAACGCCAGGACGACAAATATCGCCAGCACCGCAGCGTAAGTATGCGTGCTCGCCATTACCTTGTCACAGTAAACACAGTCGTGTAGGTGTTGTCAGTTTCGTCTGTCTCAACAAAACTATCAGCGGTGTCAAGTTTGAACACTGCTCGATATGTGCCTGCCTCTAAATCCAAGCCCGGCAAATCAAATGTTTTTGTTTCGCCTGCGCCGATGTGGACAAAGTCTGCCCTGCCCTGGTAAAAGCTATTTGCTAAGTTAGAAATATCCAGCCGGTAATAAACAGATGTAACCGATTGTGAGCCAGTATTTGTTACTGTCGCAGTCCCTTGGTAGGATGCTGAGCCAGCTGGAAATTTTCCTGGAAAATCAACACTATTTACGTACAAATTCAAGCCATGTGAGGTTGGATTACTTGTTACAAAACTTCCGGTCGTTAGGAATCCGGAACCGACTACAACCAGCACTACAAATACTGCGAGTGCCGCTACGTGTTTGTGTTCTAATACCATTTTCATCTACTCCGTGACTGTGAATGTGTCTTCGAATACATTGTTCAGCTCGTCTGCCTCATTGAAATCATACGCGCTGTCCACAAATACTTTTACATTATACCTGCCGGGTGTAATATCGAAGGACGGCAGCTCCATCGTGCGCGTCTCGCCGATTGCCAGCGTTACCCTTCCGTCATTCTGCGAAGTGAGACCGCCGTTGTCCGCATTTGTTACGAGCACATTATATTTAACGTTGCTTGCTGAAACAGTTCCGTAGTTCGCTAAAGTTATCGAACCGACATAATTTGTCTTGTCAACTAATTTTCCAGGAAAGTTAGCATCCACTGCTGCAAGATCAACGAGGTGCTGAGTAGGGCTCTGCGTCACATACGCTCCGGTTAACATTCCAGAGCCAACTATCGCTATAACTACAAACACTGCTAGAACAGCTATGTACCTATCGTAAGCCATTTTATTACCCCGCATTTCTCTAGGTATATGTATTTATATAGCTTGTGGTGGCAGGTAAAATAAATAATGTAGTGAGCGCCGACGGCAGGATATGTTCCAACAAAGTTATTGTCAACTTCGTTGATTGAACCTGCAATCCCTTACGGGACGTGCTTTCGAGGCACGCGCCTTACCAGATTAGACTACGTCGGCACAAATTAAAAAGCAAAAATCAACTTATAAACGTAACTGCTCACAAGCCCCGCAAGCCCCGTTCCCTACCCTTCTTAGTATACGTAAAAACTCCTAATGCGCCGGCAACCTGTTGGTCGGGTGGAATCCTTCCATTGTTATATCCTTCTATCGCGCGGACGTTTGCCTCTAATCGATCCCACATTGATATCGGCTGTTTTGCCGGAGGCTGCAGTCCACCCGGAGTATCGTACAGCCTATTGCCAAAAAACCAAAGCTGATATTGGTTCATTGTCCTCGGATCAAACAATGTTACTACTCGCGCGCCGGCCGGCTTATCCTCTATGTTAGTTACTATACCAGAAACAGTTTGTGGTGTCTGTGAAACTTTATTCACAAGGCCATCGTATAACGCAATGCGCGTAACTTTTGTTATGGTGTGTGTGCCATCTTCTGCTATGGCCAGCTTGCCAACCGCGCGATTGAATGTATCTTCTTTGCTAAATAACTCTGGATGTGTCGAGTACTGAAAATTGTCCCAGGTTACTTCCTTTTTGTCTTCGACCCAGTCTTCGCTTTGAAGGTATGTGCCCAAATCATCCGGCGTCAGAAGTATCGTATAACGAATTTCCTTGGTTTTATCCTGAATATCTTTTCCCTTTGCAGTGATTGTTATATTGTCGCCATCAACTACCATTTCCTCTAGGCTCATTGGACCTATTTCTTTCGAATCAAAATCTATCGGCGCGCCGCTCTCCAGAGCAGATAGTTTTGCTGAGCTTAAGCCAGGCTGTCTTGCCTTTGGTGCGGGACTTACAAACCGTTCCAGCCCCACGGCTGCTGCCACGGCTCCGGCGACACTTAACCCAGCAACTCCAAGCCATTCGCGCCTAGTTAGTTTTCTCATTTTGTAAATCGCACTCCTGAAAGCGTTTTAAGCTTTCCGAATTAATATATCACAATATTGACATTTAAAAAGCTTGTGGTTTTTTAAACTTTATTGTGGCAAGGCTTTTATTCTGGCGTTTAAAACTAACTTAGCGGGCGCGTTCAATTCTACGTTCAAGGACTTTGTTGCGCGCAACTTCTACTAAGAATGGTGGGACTATCAGCCCAGCAAGCCACATTAGAAGACCGTTACTAACTTCGCTGGCGGTGGTATTGTCTGGACGTATGCTTTCACCGTGATACAACTCCCAAGCCGGATCTGCGCCGGGCGGAGGAAGCGCTACTTGTTTTTCAATGACTTGGCAGGACCCTACTGGCGCGTAGACTGGCGTATCAAAAAGAACACGCTGCCCACCAACCGCACCAGTTCCATGGTGGCCGTAATTATATTCTACAACTGAACCTCCGTTTCCATCAGCGTATGACGCATCCACAGGTGTGCAGGCATGATATGATTGTAATTTTTGAATTGCATTAGCCGCGGTCCAAATAAGTGCCCATGCCACATACATTTTGCCCCGGTGCCTATCCAAAAAACGTGCTACCCTTGTCCCAAGTCCAACGCGCTCTTCTAATGAGTTTGTTGCCATTCCTTATCCTATAATATTATTATTTCCAATATAGTGTATTTATAAACTTTTGCATTGATGTATTTAGAACATAGATCAACCAGCATTATGGCGTTCTAAAAGTTTTCCATGTGGTTGGGCTTGGGTAGTCGACTATCGTGTCAACTGTGGTTGGCGCACAAGCAGCCTTTGCTGCATGTGTGTCTGCATGCAATCTGTACTCATAAGTCGTGTGTGCATCCAAATTGCACAAAACTAATTGATGTGTTTTTGGCTGGCAGTAATCTGAATGGGATTTTATATTTGCGTCCGAATCGCCACTTTTCTTGTAAGTTATATATGCAGGTGTTGGCTGGTTTGTATCGTATGTTATTTTGACCGCTGGCTTGCCACGTTCAGAACAAATGGTCATTTCATCGACTGTCGCAGCCCTAACATTTACATTTGCTATTTGCATGTCGCCTAAAAATGGATTTGCACAGCACAGATAATTATTATAAACTGTCCTAAGTGGCGGCTGTATTGGCGGCTTGCTCAAAACTCCATAATCGCTGACTCCATAAAATTTTCCAGTGCTAGCGCCACTGAACATCAGAAATGCAACAACAATTACTGCGAGGACAGCTACCGCTAAATATACTGTATTTAATTTTAATTTTCTGGCCATGACTACTTTAGGTATTACTGATTTAAAAACCTTTTTAATCACCCATCTTAATATCAACTTGGCACTAACATGGCAAAGCCAAATGCGTTTGGCTGGTCATTGTTCAAAGTAATATTTATCTAAAGTTTTCTATAGCGAAAAGTTTATAAACCTAATTTCTTTTTACAAAAATATGGGATTATCTAAACTGGTGGCGATTCGAAATTACGTTGCTAATGGTTATAATTCTCTTATGACAAATCAGCGCGTTAACAGTGCTTTTTACTGGATGGACCACCATCCGCTGGCAACTAGGCTTGGCATGCGGGCAGGCATGATAGCTGCAAAGGCTATGGCTGGCTTTCTGACACTTGACATGTTAGCACAACATGCAGCTGCAGCAAAGACTGAAATTATTGAAGGCAGATTAGATAACTGGGACTGGGATCATCACTGGGGTTCGCTACACACAGAAATTGACGAAGCCCATGGCGGGGTTTGCACAAACCACGGTCTCAGCGGAGTCCAAGCTGAAGGTGATGATGGCTTGAACTCTAACACTGACGTTGACGCTATGCTCGATACGTATCATCCGGGCGATTATGTCAGAGCAGAAGTTATTGGTAGGGATAATACTATAATCGACCTGAAAAAAATAAATCCTGTGCCAATCGATGAAAGCGCTTGCAATACGCCGCGGCAGCAAAACGATACGTATGCAAAAGCAGTTGTTGGCGCGCTGGCTGCTGCTGGCACATTAGCGTTTTGCTACTTCCGCTATCGTGGTTGGAAACGCAAAAATTAGTTCTATCTTCTAAGTTGGGATGGTAAACATTTTTAACCCATAAATATAATCTAATCACGGTCACAGATGGTATATGAAATAATCGCAGGCAGGTCCCCAAAGGACAAAGAACGTTTAGGTTTAGCAGGAACAATCTTCCTTGGTAAGCACTACGTGCAGATGGAGCGGATTCAGGCGCTGTCAAATCCTATTTACCTTGATGTCTCTGGCCCGCATATTATATTAGTAAGCGGTAAACGTGGTAGCGGAAAATCCTACACACTTGGCGTAATCACCGAAGGGCTAGCCGACCTTTCGCCGGATATCGCACAAAATATTTCTTTTATTATTTTTGACACAATGGGTATTTTCTGGACGATGAAATACCCAAACTACCGCGATGACGAATTGCTGAAGGAGTGGGAACTGACTCCGAAGGGGTTGAGTCCAATGATTTTTGTTCCGTTCGGATTATTTGACGACTACCAAGGCAAGGGCGTTCCGTGTGACGCTGCGTTCGCGATAAAACCCTCTGAAGTTTCAGCGACAGAGTGGGCAGAGATTTTCGGGATCGACCTGCTGTCCGAGGCCGGCGTCCTTCTTGAGCGAACTGTGGCGCGGGCAAAGGAAACACTCGGCAGTTTTGAAATCAAAGAGCTCGTCAATGTGATTGAAATTGACAAAGAGGCAGAGAAGAAAGAAAAACAAGTCCTGAGAAATAAATTTTCTGCCGCCGACAGGTGGGGAATTTTCCGCGAAGACGCGACAACAATTACCGACTTGGCAAAAGCTGGAAATACTTCAATCATCGATCTGTCCGCATACACACAATTAGAAAATGGAGAAAGATTGAAGGCGCTTGTGATGGGACTTGTCTGCAAGAAACTTTTAGAACACAGGATGGCTGCGCGAAAAGCCGAGGAAGTGAAATTAATTTCTGAGGGTGGCTTCCTGTTTGGCGCACAATCTGCGCAGGCCTCAGAGCAGGCGCCGCTGGTCTGGCTGCTCATTGATGAGGCACACGAATTCCTGCCACGCGTTGGAAAAACATTGGCATCAAACGCGCTGATACAAATATTAAGAGAGGGCAGGCAACCAGGAATCTCTCTTGTCCTTGCGACACAACAGCCCGGAAAGATTCATACCGACGTGATGACGCAGGCAGACATTGTTTTATCACACAGAGTAACCTCAAAAATAGACACAACCGCGCTGAATGAGATTTCTGCAACATACCTAACATTTGACATCCAGAAATATCTGGACGAGCTGCCCGCAGACAAAGGTACGGCTATTTTACTGGATGATAAATTGGAAAAAATCTACCCTATGCGTGTCCGGCCAAGATACTCGTGGCATGGCGGGGAAGACCCAACTGCGATACGCGGAGAACTGAGGGCGGTTGGGCTGGTTTAAAACAAAAACCCAACCAAAACTGCAAACAGGAGAAGGCTGGCTAGGTCAGCAACCGAAGTTGTCAGCGGAATTAAGAACGTGTTCGTATCGCCGCCGCGCTTGTAAACCCATAAACCACCGACAACTGCAATCACAAAAATTGTAATGACAAGCACAGCAACCAGCATAAAACCGATTGCAATTATCTTTAGCGCTTCTATCGAATCAATCAGCGCACCTCGATAGTGTGCGATCGCAAGCGATGCAACACTCAAATAAAACGCGGCGAACAAGGCAATCGAGCTAATGATTCGGAACTGCTCACCAAGCGCATGCGAGCGCCACCACGTGCCGCTGATTTTTTTCTTGCGAACTAGTGTAGAGAATTTGCTTGCCACAATAATTCCAAAGTCGCCTATCATATCGTTCAGCGCGGGCAGCATGATTAACAGGGGCATCAAAAATACCAGTTTAAGCTTCATCGCCTCAAAGCCGATGCCGCCGATGCTGCTGACGATTGACGCAAGTATGAGCACGCGCAGGCTTTCCTTCAGTATACGCTTTACTAATTTCAAATCCATGATGCCACCACTATCGCGAAAAGCAGGCTAAGCACGCTAATCACGTCACCAGTTGTTGTCACATATGGACCCATGATGTTATTTGGGTCATGGCCTGCCTTGTAAATAGCAAAAACCGCAAACGTTGTTGCAACAACTTCAATCAGATTTGATACGAGCGCAGCAATGATTGCTATTAAAAATATTTTTGGCGTTGCCGTGCCAAATATAAAATATGTTACCACATATGCGACCATAGCCAGCACAAGCGAAACCACGATCACCTCAATGAAACTCGCAATTATATTTTGGTTAACTATTTTGTTGCCGGCCAGCCTTGGCTTCATTCTCTTCAAATCAAGTGCAGTGCCCAGTCGCGCGGCGAGCGCGCCGGAAACATTGCCGCGTAACTCGAGAAAGCCAGGCAGCAGTATGAGCAGCCCCGGGATGAGCAAAATTTGGTTTATGTAAAATGCGAGCAGAGTGCCCGCCAGCAGGCCACCGGAGATGGAAATTATCTCTGCCACAAAGATTTCTTCATACTCTTTCTTGATAATCGCACGGGCTTTCCAGTGGTGCCTGTGCTCGCTAAGTGTGGCCATGCCTGGATTTGGCACACACATTATAAAAACCTACGTAATCACTCAATCACACAAATCTTTTTATTTAAACCAAAAACTGAAGTTGCATGATTCAGCTGCCCATCAAGGATGTCATTTCTAAAATACAAACTGAGACCGGCCTGTCAGAGGTCGAAATCAGGCAGCAGATCGTGAACAAGATGACCGCGCTCGAAGGTCTAGTGTCTGAGGATGGCGCAGCATACATTGTTGCCTCCGAGCTCGGGGTTCAGTTGTTCAAAGACACGAGGTCTGGCGCAATAAAAGTCAAGGATATCGTCCCTGGCATGCAGGCCATCGAAACCGTCGGCCGTGTTGTGCGCACATTTTCCCCAAACACATTTACCGGAAAAGATGGCAAGCCAAAACAGGTCGGCTCTTTCATTCTCGCGGATGAAACCGCAGAAATCCGTACCGTGATCTGGGACCAGAGAGCGAGCTGGCTGACTGATGGCCGACTGAAAGAGGGCCTCATTGTCAAAATCAAAGACGCATACTCAAAGCAAAATAACATGGGAGGTAAGGAGTTACATCTCGGCTACAAGTCCTCGCTGATTTTAGAACCGAAGAATGTAACTGTGGAAGTTGTTGCCCGAACCGGAGTGAGCAAGAAAAAAATCGCGGAGCTGGCACCTGGCGAAACTGGCTCAGTGCTTGGAGAGGTCGTACAGGTGTTCGCGCCAAAATTTTACCCGGTCTGCCCGCAGTGCGGAAAGAAAGTCACGCTAGACGCTGCGGGCGCGACCTGTGCAACACACAAATCAGTCACGCAACAGCAGGCAATGATTCTGAATTTCGTGCTGGACGACACAACTGAAACATTGCGGTGCGTTGCGTTCAGAGATAGGGCGGAGCAATTAATCGGCCTGACTGTCGCCGAGACTCAAGAAATATTGGCAAAGGACGGTCCAGACAGGCTGCAAGAACGAGTAGATGAATTTTTGTTGGGCAAGACAATAGAGGTTTCCGGCAAGGTAAACCGCAACGAAGAGTATGATAGGACGGAGATGATTGTCAACCAGGCAAATGTCAATCCGGATCCTAAAATTATCGCTAACGAATTATTGAAAGGTGTGAACAATGGTTAAGAAGAAAAAAGATGAAGAAGAAATTGAAGATGATGTTGAAATAACAGACAAGCCAGCCAGCAAAAAGATAGAAAAGCTGGAAGACCTGCCAGGCATTGGCGCAAAGACAGTCGAGAAACTTGTTGAGGCAGGCATCAATGATGTAATGTCAGTTGCTGTTGCCAACCCAGGCAATCTTGCGGACATTGCAGAAATTACAAAGCAGACCGCGATGAAAGCGATTGCTGCCGCGCGCAACGCGCTTGATATGGGCTTCAAAACTGGCGAGGAAGTTTTCAAAATCCGGCAGAACACCGGAAGAATCACGACTGGCTCTGCAGAATTAAACAGGCTACTTGGTGGCGGCGTTGAAACGTGTGCTTTAACCGAGGGCTTCGGCGAGTTTGGCTCCGGAAAATCACAGCTAGGATTTCAACTTGCGGTTAATGTTCAGACGCCAACAGAGCAGGGCGGCCTAAACGGACAGGTTGTGTTCATAGACACCGAGGGAACTTTCCGGCCAGAAAGAATCCGCCAGCTTGCGGAAGCCAAGGGTTTGAATCCAGATGACGTTTTGAGAAACATCCATGTGGCGCGCGCATACAGCTCGGACCACCAGATGCTTCTTGCAGAAAAAGTCTCGGATCTGATACAAAAAGATGGCCTGCCGATAAAATTAATAATAATTGATTCGCTGACTTCGCTGTTCAGATCAGAATATGCTGGCCGCGGAACTTTAGCGGACAGGCAACAAAAGCTGAACAAGCACCTGCACTTATTGCAGCAGCTTTCGGACAAGTTTAATCTTGCGGTTTACATAACAAACCAAGTGATGGC
>CAZUEL010000018.1:0-14587 GCA_964619325.1 Candidatus Woesearchaeota archaeon
GCAGCAAGGCGTTCGGCCCGGATGTTGTTAAGCTATCGCGCGCCCACGTTGGTTCTATCGTGCGCTTTGTCGGAAAAATCAAGGAGTACAACGGCGAGCGTTACATGAAACCAGAGATTGTGCATGTGCTTGATGACCCGAACTGGCTGATTGTCCACAAGCTAGAGATGGGCGTGCCGGCCAGTGGGATGCCTGCCCCAGGTGAGATGAAGCCCACGGTTTCAGAAGAAGTGGCAGTCCAGCAGATAAAAGCAGAGGATATGGGCCAGCAGGCAAAGTTTGTCGAACTCGTCAGGTCGATGGACGACGGCTCGGGCGCAGACATGGATGCACTTGTTGCAAAATCCGGCCTCGAGGCGGAGGACGCGAAGAACATTATTGTTGGCCTGCTATCTGCGGGCGAGCTGTTTGAGCCACGGAAGGGCAAGCTGAAGGTACTAGATTAGATTTTTATAGTTCTTATTTGTTTTATTTTTATGGCTTTGTTAGTTGGCACCGCAGGCATCCCAGCATCTACTCCAAAGGCTGGTGGCTCGGTTGAGGGAATAAAACGCGTTAAAGAATTGTGTTTGGATTTGATGGAGCTGGAATACGTGCGCGGCGTGAAGATGTCTGAGGCGCTCGCGAAGGAAGTCAGGCAAACTGCTGACTCGCTTGGAATTGCAAGGACTGTGCACGCGCCGTATTACATCAATCTGAATGGCGATGAGAAAACTGTAAAAAACAGTCATGGTTATATTCTCATGTCTGCAAGAATCGGCAACATCGCTGGCGCCAAATCAGTTGCAATACATTCAGGTTATTATTCTGGCAAAACGTCTGAGGACACAACAAAGGCAATAATAAAAGAGTATTCTGAAATTGTAAAAGTTCTGAAGCAGGAAAATAATAAAATAATGCTCGCCCCGGAAGTTACAGGCAAGCTCACGCAGTGGGGCACGCTGCCCGAGATTCTTGAGGTCTGCCAGCAGGTTGAGCAGGTTGCAGTCTGTATTGATTTTTCTCATCTTTATGCGCGCGAGCTGGGCAAGGCGAACAACTCAAAGGAAGAGTGGCGCGCCGCGTTGGAATTGGTCGAGAAGAAAATTGGCAAGCCTGCACTGAAGGCGTTGCACATCCATCTGCAGGATGTGCAGTGCAACAAAGGCGGGGAGGGCAGCCACATGCACGTGGGAGATGGAAAATTAAAATGGAAAGAGTTGCTAAACGTGTTGAAGGAATTCAAGGTGGAAGGCTGGCTCATCTCGGAAGCGCCAAACCCCGAAGTGGATGCAGTGAAGATTAAGAAAGCGCTAGCTTCATAACTTATTTATTCCCACAATAAAAATCTCCGCAGAGTTCTTCTGTGAGGATTTGGGCTTGAAAATTTCTGTGCGCTTGAAGGCTTTCTTCACTTCTTTCAGAAAATCATCAAAGCCCTTTCCCTGAAATACTTTGCAGACAAAGTTTCCACCGGGCCGCAGGAACTTCTTCGCGATTTCCAGTGAGGAGTTTGCGAGCAGGCCAGCCACGCCAATGTCAACGTCCTTAAAGCCAGAGGTATCTGGCGCAGTATCAGAAAGTACAACATCAAAGTCCAGGCCGAGCTTTGCGATTCTTTCGAATGCGCTCTCTTTCAGGATGTCGCCGCGCAAAAATTGGTATTTGTCGCCTAAACCTAAGACTGGTTGTATGTCGCTGCCGACTACGGTTCCATCGCCACCAACTAAATTCAGGGCGATCTGGCTCCAGCTTCCTGGCGCAGCACCCAAATCCAAAACGCAATTTCCTTTTTTTATTATGTGGAACTTTTCTTGGATTTCAAGCAATTTAAACGCAGCCCGCGAGCGGTAGCCGAGTTCTTTCGCCTTTTTGTAAAATGTCTCTCCCCGTCTTTCTTCATCCCACCTCATTTTTTTCTCGCAATAATAAAAATTGGTTGATAATTGCTTCCGCTCCTAAAATATTTAGAGTAAGGTGGGGCAACTTTGCAATACAAAACTTCGAAATTCGCTTTTGAAATTAATTCTTTTAGCTCTTTTACGTTGTAAAAACTAGCCTTGAAATTTTGTCTGGCAAGTGGCCAATAGGCTAAGTGTTCGCCCGCACCTTTTGGTGGGTTTATGAACAGATGGCCTCCGGGTTTTAGCACGCGTGCAAAGCCGCTGAGTAATTTTAACATATCCGCTTTTGGTATGTGTTCAAGTACACCAAATGAATAAATGCCATCAAATGCGGCTGGCCCGTATTCAAGTTTGCGTATGTCCATTAATCTGAATTTCCCGTTCAGAACTTTTTTTCTTGCAGCAGCGAGCATATTTGGTGAGGCGTCAACACCCTCAGATCTAAAACCTCGCTTAAGAAAATATGCAGTAGAGTCACCTGTTCCGCAGCCTGCATCCAGTATCTTTGCGCCTGCAGGCAAGTAAGACAAAAATTTGTCCACAGCTTGATCGTAAGGGCTAGCCACGCCCCAATATTCATTCACAAAGCCGCTGGCTATTTTTTTGTACAAATTTTTGACATCAATAGCCCTTTTTTTCATTTTGTTAAATCTTATAAACTTACTATTTAAAATAGTTTCATGGCCGCAGTCCTGAAGGAGTTCTTCAGCCCGGAGTCAGTTGCAGTGATTGGAGCGAGCCGGCACCCCGGAAAGATTGGCCACGAAATCCTGTGGAACTTTGCGCGCGGGTTTTATGAGGGAAAAACATTTCCAATTAATCCACACTCCGAAAATATTTTGGAGCTGAAAACTTACAAATCTGTTTTAGATGTTCCAGATAAAGTTGATTTGGCGGTGATTGCAATTCCGGCGGAAAGCGTCGCCGCTGCCTTGAAAGAGTGTGTCAAGAAAAAAGTCCCGGCTGTGGTGATAATTTCTGGCGGGTTTGCTGAGGTTGGTGAGGATGGAAAAAACAGAGAGGAGGAGCTTAAAAAAATAATAAAAAACTCAAACACAAAAATTATCGGCCCGAACTGTGTTGGTATTTATGATTCCAAAACGCAGGTTGACACTTTATTTTTATCACGTTCACGCCTGCTTCGGCCAAGAAAAGGAAACATTGCCTTTGTCTCACAGTCAGGCGCGGTCGGCACAACAATAATGGACTACCTAGCTGCGAATGGGCTGGGCCTGTCTAAGTTTATCTCATATGGAAATCAGATTGATGTTGATGAAACAGACTTGCTGGAATTGTTAGGTGATGATGGTGAGACAAAAGTGATTGCTGCGTACGTTGAGGGTTTGAAGGATGGCTGCAAGTTTATGGAAGTTGCCCGCAAATTGAAAAAACCGCTGATTGTTTTGAAAGCTGGCAAGACAAGCAGAGGCTCAGCTGCGGTAGTTTCGCACACTGGTGCACTTGCAGGAAGTGCTGAAATCTACTCCGGCGCTTTCAAGCAGGTTGGCGCAATCGAAGCTGGGAATTGGGAGGAGATGTTTGATTTTGCAAAGGCGTTTTCGATGCAGCCGATTCCGCGCGGAAATAAAATTGCTGTTGTGACAGACGGCGGCGGCTTCGGCGTGCTGGCAACCGATGCCGCAGAGAGGAATAATTTAGTTTTGCCAGAGCCCTCGCAAAAATTATTACAAGAGTTCAAGGGCTTTCCTGCGCACGCATCGCTGAAGAACCCGATTGACTTAACTGGCGATGCAGACGCGGAGTGGTATAAATTAGCAGTTGAATCTTGCTTAGCATCAGATGAGTTTGATGCAGTTTTAGTTATAACTTTGTTTCAGGTGCCGGCCCTGTCGGCAGGCGTGGACGACGCGCTGATAGAGCTCTCGCGGAAATACAATAAGACAATTGTCGCGTGTGCGGCAGGCTCGCACTACACACAGCAGCTCGTGAGAAAGCTGGAGGCCGGCGGAATTCCGGTTTACCCTACGCCGGAGCGGGCGGTTGGCGCGCTTAGGGCAATGCTAGCACATGCCAAACATTTTTAATATTCAATTGTTGGGCAAGCAGATGAAAATTCACCACAAAATTGGTGCTGTAATTATCAGAAACAAAAAGTTGCTGATGTGCCGCAAGGAAGGCGAGCCGCATTTCATTCTGCCAGGTGGCAGGCCAAAGGGCAGCGAAACACCGGAACAAGCCCTCGCCCGCGAGCTTAATGAAGAGCTCGGAGCGAAACTGATTTTATCTAACTATTGGAAAACCTGGGAAGCAGTTCACTTCAAAGACAAAGATACGTTGGTGAGAATGGATATTTATTTTGTAGACTTCGATGGCCAGCCAAAAGCACAGGGTGAGATAGCAGAGTTAAAATGGATTACTAGTGATTACAAAAAACAAGGCATCAAAGTTGCTTCAATTAACGAAGATCACACAATTCCAGAATTAAAAAAGAAAAAGTTGATCGCCTAACGTATCCTCTCTTTCCTAAGTAGTTTCACCCACTGCTTCTTGTGGTCCATGCGCTGCAGGACAGCCTTAACGAACCTGTTGCGCTCGTTGTTGTACTCGATTTCTTCCTCGACAAAGCCGAGCCTGTCGTATGCGTAGCCAAGCCCAAACATAAATACGACCGCCGCAGCAATTATAATTCCAATTGTTTCAAACGTGAATCCGATGTTATATACTTTCAAAAGCGTGAAAACGGAGATTACAAATGAAACCGGCGCGATGATTCTGCTTATGAACTCGCGCCCGTAATCGAAGCGCCGCATTTGTGTTACTAAGAAGTGCCGTTCGTCCAAGAATTTTTTCTTTAGCTTTTTTTTCATAGTCTAATAATTCTCCTGAATTTAGAGATTGTTTTTAGCTGGCTTAATTTTTCATAAACGGCTTCGTTTACAAAGTCTGCAATTGAGTTGTATTTGTATTTATTTTCCTTTAATTTGATAAATTTCACTACATGCTTTTGTAAATCATCTTTTATTCGAATAACGCCCATTGTAGCAAAATGTAGCATTTTGTAACATTTAAATCTATGTTATTATTTTATAATCCTAACGTCAACCGCAGCCCCTGCCTTGTCGTTGATAATAAACGGATTGATGTCCATCTCTGCTGGATTTTCCTTGATGGCCAGCCTCCCAATGTTAACTAGGGTGTTTTTCAGCAGTTTTAAGTTTACCGCTTTTTGGTTACGGAATCCGAGCAGTAGTTGTTTTGCTTTTATCTCGCCAATCATCTCACCCGCGTCTTCTTCAGTGATCGGGCAAACCCTGAACGCAACATCGCGGAAAATTTCCACGAAGATTCCACCGAGGCCGAACATTATTGTCTGGCCAAAGGTTGCGTCGCGCTTTGTGCCGATGATGGCCTGCTGGCCTTCCACAAACTCCTGCGCCAAAATCTGCCCAAGTTTTTTCATCCGCGCAAATGCAGCGCGTGCTTCTTTCTCTGTCTGGCAGATTTGCACCGCGCCGGCTTCAGTCTTATGAATTATTTTTTCTGAAATCGCTTTTAACACGATAGGGAATTTTAATTCAGCTAAATCTTTTTCCGATTTAGCAATTTTATATTTCGCGACGGGAATTTTGTATTTTTCCAGCAGTTTGTACCCCTGCGCGCCGAGTAGAGTAACCATGAACTGTTTACTGTAATTTCTATATAAAAATGTATACATCCAAGAAAACAGTATTGCAACCAATTTTTAGAAACATATTTAAATGCTTCTGTTCACTGCAGGGATGAAATGAAAGGTTCCAAGATATTTCTGCGTGAGAAACCGATTGAACTGTTGCTCTGCCTGACTCGCGGGAATGTTGCAGAGAAATATCCGTCTATGCTTGCCAAGGATTCGAAGTGCACCTACTCGCACACAGTGCACCTGCTCCAGCGAATGGAGAAGGCAGAGTTGGTGAAGTTCGAGAAGCAGGGCCGGCTGAAACTGGTCACTCTGACAAAGAGGGGCGAGGATGTTGCAGGCCTGTTTGATTCCGTCGGCAAGACACTAGGAAGATAGGGAGGTAGAATAACATGGCAGAAAAAGAAACAAAAGTAGTCGGTTATTGTGTTAAATGCAAGGAAAAGAGAACAATAAAAGACCCAAAAAATACTACAATAAAGGGCAGGTCAGGCACGAGGCCAGCTGTCAAAGGCACTTGTCCAGAATGTAGCACTGGAATGTTCAGGATTGGCGCGACTGTTTAATGATTCTGGATTTCAAAAGGCTTTTATTTACTAATTTATTTATTTTCTTATGTTGCAAGCTCTAAAAGAATCTCTAAGCGATGTTGTCGATGGCTGGCGGCAGGCAAGAACGTTCAAGCATTTGTTAGAAATTAATGCTGAAATGCCGCATAATATCAAAACTGGCGCTGCAGGCATAGAATTGTCAGACAAAGAAATGCTCACTGCCATAAACGCAGCAGATAATTTTGTTGCGCAATATGTACAGAGATTTTCCGAAGAGTTTGCATTTTCTGTCGGTGCAATCGTGTATGGCTGGCTGAGCCCGCGCTACCGCCGCGAACTTCCGGAAATGCTGGCACGCATTCAATACAAGACAGCACACAACCTTGTTTGAAAAGGCTTTTATTCTCAGAATTATTTTTAGTTTTATGCGTTCCAACACACATACCTTGTTAGGCATACTGGCAGGCTCGGTTTACTTCCACTACTATCCAAACCACAACTTAGTTTTGCAGATATTATTTTCGCTTGCCCTGATTTTTGGCGTGCTGCTGCCGGACATTGATGAGGCGCACAGCACGATTGGCCAGCGCGCGGGATTTGTTTCCAAACTAATTCAAAAATTATTCAAGCACCGCGGCTTGTTCCACTCAGTCTGGATGATTTTAATTTTGTATGCGTTGTTTCAGTTTGTAGTTTCAAAATATTTTTTAGTAAATAATTTTGTGTTGATGGGCTTTCTTGTTGGCTATGCTGCCCATCTTTTAGGAGATGCAATCACAGTAAATGGAATCAAGCCGTTCTACCCACTTGGCCTTACAGTGAGAGGGCCAGTGAGGACTGGCAAGCTCTCGGAAGTTTTTGTAGCGTTTCTCATAATTGTTTGGCTGGTGACGCACTAATTTAAAACTTTTAAAACTTCTTTTTCAAATATGGAGAAAAATATTCTCCATACTTCTTCTGCAGTTCAGGATTTTTCCAGTCGTCAGGCTTGATTATCTTGCGGCAGTTTGTAGATTTGCAGTTACAGTTGAATTGTTGAAAATCTGATTCCATAAAAGCGTAATCAACACATATTTCTTCTTTTTGGTTTATGTTTCGAATAGCAATGTAAATGTTGGAACTACTAAAACCAATATTTGGGGCGCAGGAATGATTTGGTGCGCCATATCCTTCAAGCTCTGTTCTATTTGCTGGCACTAGCCAAAAATCATCTTGTATTTGTATGCCAATGTGTCCGATCTTTCTTCTGCATTTAGATATTTGCGAACGCGGCACTACAATACCACCAACAACTTGAACAATATCGCCTTTAGCTATGGGTGCGATGGCAATTATACCAATGCCGTGCATTTTTGACTGAAATGGTTTTGCCTTCGGTGTCAGCCACCTGTGCCCCCAGAGTTTATGTAAGTCTTCCATCACATCTTATCAACCTCGGCCGCATACTGCTTCACTCTCTCAACAGCCGGCTTCACAAGGAACTCAACCAGATATTTCTCAATGATTGGCGTGACTGCCCCGAACTCTGCAATTCTATAACCCGATGCAGAATGCTCCACGAGTTTTAGCTCTTTCAAACGCCGCAGCTGGCGGCGGATGTTTGGCGCGGATGCGCCGTTCTTGCCATTCAGCGCCGAAAGAAAGTGCTCGACTTGCATCATTCTCTTCTCCCGCCGCGCATCCAGTAGATTAGAAAATATGTCCACCAGCACATCACGGGACTCGCCTGGATTCAGAAGTCCGATTGACAGCAAGAATTTCTTGGACAGCTCGCGCTTGTCTAATTTTCCCGGCTCTTCGTACTTCCGTAAAGTAATTTCCTGCAGTGGCATGTCCTTGAGTGCGCGCTTGGGCATAAAGTTATTTAAAGAGAGATACTATTAAACGTTTATGCTAGAAGAGTTCCACAAAAAATTTCCTGCATTCCGCGAGAGGCTGCTCGCTCCATTTCTGCTCAAAACAAATCCTGCGTACATCAGCCTGCTCGCCCTGGTTTTTGCTGGCCTTGCAGGTTACTTCTTCTATCAGCGGATGTTCCTGCTAGCGGGAATTTCAGTTCTGCTGAACGGTTTCTTTGACATTCTGGATGGCGAGATAGCAAAAAAGTTTGGTTCAATTTCTGTGTTTGGAGATTTCCTAGACCATACGTTCGATAGGCTTGCTGACGTTGCGATGTTTGCTGGCGTTGCCTTACTAAATGAAATCCCTGTCTGGCTCGGCTGGCCAGCAATTATTCTCGTCTTACTAGTTTCGTACTTAGGAACGCAGGCGCAAGCCCTAACTGGCAAGCGGTTGTACTCCGCTTGGATGGGCCGCGGTGACAGGGTGATTGTTTTGGGTGTGGCAGGCCTGCTTGCCGCTTACTCTGGAGTTGCAGTCTTATATTACGCACTGCTGTTAGTGTTGATTCTGTCTGCGGTAACGTTTGTGCACAGGTTTTGGGTGATTTACAAGGATGTTAGGGGCCCGGGCAGAAAGGCTTAAAAAGAGCTTCTCCACGTGAGGTAGTATGGCAGGTAAACCGGGCATTCTTTCTGGACCAATGCGCGACGCAATAGGAAATTTAACCAGCGGAGAATTAGAAAAAGCGCTAAAGCCAACAGGAGATGCAGTTCGTACAGCCTATGTGGCACAACAAAAAGCACAACAACGCTTTTTCAAAGACCGGCAAAGAGAGTTAGCCGTGGTAATATCTGAATTCGCACAAGACCCAAATATTCGTGCTTTTTTTGACAATAACTATACTCGATGGCATTTAGAACATGATATGCGACCTGGCCTACCGATTTGCGAGTGGGATCACGGTGTGGCCATATCTGGAATTTATTTAACACCTAGCGCGGTCGCTGTAAAAATAACCCCTGGATATTATACGAAAGGAGTTCTCGTTGTAAAATACGCTGGATGGAGGGGCAGTATTTCTGAAGCCTGTGCTGTGACCGCAGTGGCCAAAGTAGCAAAAATGTTGCCGGTTGATGCGGACTGGCAACCAACACGGGAAGCGCTTGCAACGAAATTAGAAGCCGGCGTTGATAACGTATTAAGTGAAATAAGAGCTAAATTGAGTGCTCAAAACACCGTATCAATAGAGGAGCCACGTAATGGTTTTCCGCCGCCGGGCAGATTTAGTGGACCAAAGAGATAGCTACCAAGGCTCACTCTTTAGTTTTAGCTTGAACCCAACCCAGTTTGTTGCTAAGTGGAGGGCTGGCGTCAGTATCAGAAGCGTTACAAAATAGGCTGGATTGAAAGCCCGGTAAAATAGCCAGTAAAGGAAGAACGCTCCGAGGATTAAATCAATCTGGTCAAACGGAAACCAAGAGGCACCCCTCACTTTTCCGAGCCTGCGCTTGAAGAAGCTCTTTACCAAATCGCCGAATAGGGCGCCGAAGCCTAAAATCAGGCCGACCTTCAGGCCTACTAGTGGCAAGCCATTAATTGCTGGCCTCAGGTAGCTTTGCAGCAGACCGATGAGCCCGCCGGCTAGCGTTCCGGCAATCAAACCGTTCCAGCTCTTGCCGTCCCCGAGAACTCTCACTTTGTCATTTAAGGTAATATGGAAATCTATGGGATATCTGTGCCTGCCCCAGAGTTTCTGTGTTATTACTGGGGCCATGTTTGCTAGATAGGCCGGCAGGATGAACCAAACCGCTTCGAAAACTAATAATACTGAATAGATGGTAGGCAAGCCGTGGGAAGGATCGTATGGCATCTCACTTTCCCACCTTGACTTTATAATAACATCTCGGGCAGGTCACGTAAAACGGGCTCTTTCCCCCGTATTGCCAGCGGTATTTGCAGTGGTGGCAGGAAATTGTTTTTGGTTGTGTTTTTCGTTTTCCAGCTCGATTTTTTAGTTTCCTTGTTTTTGCCATAGATCTTCTCACAGGTTAAAGTTTTTAAGCGTTTGTTTTCTGAAAAATACTACTCACTCACTTATCTACTACTCACCTACTATCTACCTACTACTTACTTACTATCTACTCAATAAACCGGATGACACTGGCTTTACACTAATTTTTGCGAATTTTCTGCTAGAAAACTAAGTTAAAGCAGGCGTATGGAATAATATTGAAACAATAAGTTAAATAGTTTGAGTTTTAATTAAAGATTTTATTTAAACTTAAACAGTATAGAACACTAAACCGCTAGCCTCGGGCTCGCCTGCAGCTTCAGTTTGTCTTCTGGAGTGGCAACTGGCTGACCCCGTTCCTTTGCCAGCCTGCGTGCGGTGTGATTTATGACCTGCTATGGTATTTTGTAGTTGTGGTATGCAACCCAGCCCCGCAGCGCGGCGATTGTTAAAAGTACTGCGGATGGCAGTATGGCAGCACCACCGATAGCCAGAAGCCAGCCTGCAATCTGTGTGTGCCGGTTGTAGCTTATTTTCTGAAAAAATGGGTTGAGTTCCAGCCCATCTGCAGTTTTGGCTGCACGAATTGTAGTGCCGTGATCCGCTAGTTAGTAAGACAAATGTGAGTGGTATCACGCTTGCCGCAACTGTCCTTGGAAGCACCTCTTTGAAAAACTCACCTGTGAGCCTCCAGAGCGAGGGTTTTTCCCTAAGCTCTAAGCGGTTTTGCGTAGCATATGTCCTTTGCACCAGAGAGGCCAGCCTGTCGTCAGACTCTTACGTAAGTGACTTAATAAGTACAGATTCAAGGCCGCGGTCTGCAGCAGCTTGTATGATGGCCCGTTCGGGTGTAAGAAGCCTGCCACCTTGCAGGGTTTGCGCATAGCGTACGAGTGGCCTGCTGGAGTTGCGAATGGTATTATAAGTCATATAATTTTGGGAGAAATCCACTTTAAATATTCTTAAAGTTCAATGAAATATTCAATATTACCTATTAAGTGCATATTATTTGATTTAAACTTAAATTAACTAATCTATTGTTATCTTATAGAAAATTGCGCTAATGTGCGCAATTTTCTAGGTATTATGCGCCTTTTTTGAATTTTCGCGAGTTTAGCTTCAAAAAGTGCACATAATACGTGTTATATTCACCTTACAAACTGCTACCTCTAACTTATACTGGGGCGGGCAGTAAACCGTAAATTTTCCTGCTGTTGCTTTCGTTTAACGGACCGAACTGACGGAGGCGCACAGATTCTGGCCTGCACGCCTAACAAGCGTTAAACGGCTCGGCTTCGCCTCGACCCAAATTTTTGAGTGGGGGGCGGGGCGACCGAAAAGCTTTTAAGTTACATATGTTACATAAGTAACTAGAATGGAAACTGAATCAGTTATCGTAAGATTAAATGGAAAAGAAGCGGAGCTGCTAAGTAAAACAAAAACTGAACTTTTACAGTATGGCATACCTGAACAGGTTTTATGTGCGATCGATGCAAAATCGATAGACGATTATTTTAAAAAAATGCAGCGGGATGCTTTAGTAACTGGCGCAATTGTTGGTTTAGGATTAGCAGCTCTTTTGTATCTTTTGACGAGGCAAAATGCTAGCTAAATTTACTGCCATTTTTAGCAAATGGTATGATAAACAGTCCAAAATCGTAACTGGTTTGTTGTCATTGCTTGCTGCATGGGTTGGTTATAAAATTTTAGATAGCATGTTCAGTATTTATTCAAATCTTAAGTTTACAAATTTTGATGAGATTGCAGCTATGTTTAAGGTACAAATAATACTAGACATTTTAATATTAATAATGCTCTTATTAGTTATATTCGGAGCAAACAAAAGTATTAAAAAACATAAACGAGTAAGGAAGAAAAAATGATACGGCTATCAAAGTTAAACGAGTTCGCGGTAAGCGTCATTATGATAATAATTTTGTATTATATTTTAAAATTAATTTTAGGCACGTTGCCACATTAAAAATTTAACTTACTTAGTTAACTCTTTTGCTTTGAATAGTATTTTTTTGCTCTCTAATTCTTCATTATATTTTTTAGTGATTTGTGGAACTAATTTATCTAATTCCTCCGCACCGGGCGGAGTTTTTACTTTGAACCCTTCTTTTTTCAAATACTCCGCAATTTTTAGCAATGCTTTCGGGTCTCGTAACTCTATTATATTAACACCTTTTTTCTTGCCCTCCGCAATCATCATTGTTGTAATTCTATCGACTAAAAAAAGTCCAACTTCGCGGGCCAGTGCTTCGTCACCTATTTCAGGATTTCCGATGCCCAATAGCTTAAATTCTATTTGAATAACTTTCTTTTGATCGTCACTTAATATTATTCCATCTATTTCTCTGTTTCCAACAAAACCTTTCTTTTTCATTTCATCAGATACTAAAATATAATTTTTAGGCGGTATGCCTAGCAATTCAAATATTGTGAAAAGTAATTTTTTCTCAACTTTTTTGCCAACCTCGCTCCACGCACCACCCTGCACTGTAAGTTTCATGGAAGAAATTGTATTAAGCAATAAAACTGACTCTTGCTCAGACAAAATAATTTCTTTTTTATTATATTTTAATTTTATTTCTATGCTTGGCAAACCGTCATGCATTTTTTGTATTTCATTAATAAGCATTTTCATTACATTAATATTTTCTTTTCCTAAATCAATGCAAACTTGCCTTGCAGTTGTGTTCGCCATGTTAGCAACGGTTTTATTATTTAAACCCACAAACCACAGCAATTCCTTTTTTGAAATAGACAAATTATTTACAAACTCATCTGCCCACCAATCAGCGGATTTATTTCGTTTGCGCGCTTCTAAGATAGTTTTGAGTAATGAATAAACCGTATCTACAAATCTTTTATTTATTGTGGCCAGAACATATGGGCGATAATCTTTGCCTTTAAGTACAGAAATAATTATTTTATCTATATATTTTTCCATGTCGTATCTTTATCCTGATATCTTGCGATATATTTTTAATAGCTTCGTCTATTTTTATTAAATTATATTGCAGTCTCTCTTTTGTTACTGGCTTGCCTCGCGTTGAGCTGCCCGGATTATTACTTACCAGGTCTTTGAAATTTTTGAGTTCGGTACTAACAATAGAACCTATAAACGTTTCATCGTCGCTAGTTGTGTTACAATTATTTATTTTTTGTAAAACCACGATGTACTCATCATCTATGTTGCCATTAACAAAATATTTTGAAGTTCTATCTATTTTCCGAAATAAAGTTTTTTTGTGTTCAAAACCAATACGTTTTGCCATGCTAGCAAAGTATTTGTGGCTTTCTATCATTTCGTAGTCTATGCTAGAATTACCAACGACAATAGCACATACTTTTCCGGTTTTAAGAACACGATTCATTTCTATCATGGCTCTGAGCATATCGCCCAAATATTCAGAAAGTAATCTAAACCGGTTTAATAAAAAATGGGAATGACCGCCGATTTCATGCAATTTGAATATATTATAATCCATGCCTAACCACAACATATTATACATGTGGACTCTGTAATAATCAAGCGCATTTACATATGGTGGCGAAGTTACAATCAGATCCACCGAATTAGAAGAAAGATTAAGTTTTCTGGCGTCACCAGTGGTTACTTTTGTTTGTTTCTTAAATAGTTTTGCATAATCCCGCATTAAATAGGTCATAGCATTAATTTTCCTTTCAAATATCCCAGTAATATTGTTTCCGTTTTCTGATTCAATAATCGCTCTAATGGTTGCGGATAACCCAACTAATAAATATTCAAACAAAGTAGTATCATCGTTTTTAATTATGTCAATTGTTTCTTTTATAATTTGTAGCTCTTTTAGCATACTAGTAGTAAATAATTTACTAATATTCCTGTTAGGTAATTCTGGCGCAGTAAATTCTTTTGCATCAGAATTTGATATTCTATTTTTAATAGCATCAAAAGTTATTTTTACTTTAAGTAGTTGCGAATCTGAAAGTGGCATAGTTTTTACACGAGTTAATAGCGTTGCTAATGGATTTAAGTCGTTGCCCACAGAATACCTATTAAGAATAGAACCTTCCACTAATGTTGTACCACAACCGCAAAATGGATCAAGGACAGTGTCACCTTCTTTAGTAAATAGTTCTATAAATGTCCTGGGAATTTGTGGTATGAATCTCGCAGGATATGAATGAAATTTATGCGTTAGATATTGAGTTTGTGCATCTTTAAAATCCCATGATATTTTTTCTAAAGTATCGAGGGGTTGCATCTTTTGATTTGTGTTTAATATGACTAACTCTTGTTCAGATACGAAAATTCCTTCTGTGCTAGTGGCCTCCATGTTCTGCTAAATTAATCAAACAAAGCATATATTTAAAGGTTTTAGCTGGTTGTCGTGTGTCTATTCATCGCCCCGCCCTACTACTGATACTCTGCCCCCCACTCAAAAACTACAGCAACAGCTAAATTTACGGCAGTCTGTAAGGTCTGCGAGTTTCCTGCTTCGCAGGATCGTTGCACTAACTCTTGGTTCGGCTCTTTAAGGAGCCTCACGAACATAACACCGATTAAAAGGTTCCGCCTTCGTTGCACTCGGCTCCACCCAACTTTTTGTGACTTGCGTTCACTCGCTTCTCTCGTTCATCTCCACTCACAAAAAGTCACGAGTGTCGTTCT
>CAZUEL010000019.1:0-3602 GCA_964619325.1 Candidatus Woesearchaeota archaeon
TCTCTGCCTCGGCGCCACTTGCATCAGCAAGCCAAGAAAATTGGCTTGACCAATTTTCTGGACCAGCTGAACTTTGTTCAGCTTGGATCCGCGAAACTATACTTTCGCGCCAAACATAACCTTTAAAAACCCTCCAGCTCGCCTTTAATCAGTCCTACTGTAGTAGGTTGCCCAGCAGGCACAAAATACATTTGTGTTCTGTAATATCTATGGCTGAAGAAATTAAACCAGAAGGTAAGGAATTTAGAGGCCTAGTCCGAATTGCCGACAGCGACGTAGATGGCAACATGCCGATTTTTATGGCAATGACGCACGTTAAAGGTGTTTATTTCATGCTGGCCAACGCGATATGCAGCGTTCTTAACATTAACAAAACAGAAAAGTCAGGCAACTTCTCGCAGGAAGAGGTAGACAAAATCGAAGACGTTATGCAAAACCCTGCAAAATATGGAATTCCACAATGGTTGTTCAACCGTCGAAAAGATATGGAAACCGGCGAAGATAAGCACATAATCACCTCGGATTTGACGCTGCAAAACCAGATGGACATCAAATTCATGAGAAAAATCAGGAGTTACAAAGGCATCAGGCACTCCAAGGGCTCAAAGAAGGTCCGTGGCCAGCGCACACGTTCTTCAGGAAGAAAGGCAGGCTCGCTCGGTGTCGCGCGTAAGAAGAAGGGCGCACCAGAAGGCGCAGCCAAGAAAGCAACAACCGCCGCAACGGCAAAAACGGAGAAAAAGAAGTAAATGAAGCGTCAAAGTAAAAAATACGAAGGCCCGCACCATCCATGGCGGCTGGAGCGTATTCAGGAAGAGAACAAGCTTAGCACGGAGTATGGCCTGCGGAACAAGAAGGAAATTTACCGGATGCAGGCTCACCTGAGAAACTGGCGCGACCAGGCAAAAGTTATTGCCAGTTTGATCGGTGATAAAAAGGCAGCCGCAGAAAAAATACTAGTTGAAAAATTGCAGCGGCTCGGCGTTTTGAAAGAGGCCGCGACAGTGGATGATGTTCTCTCACTTACAGTTAGGGATGTGCTTGAAAAAAGGCTGCAAACTGTTGTGTATAAAAAGGGCCTAGCGGTAACTGCAAATCAGGCAAGGCAGTTCATAGTCCATAGAAAAATCCAGGTCAACGGCGAAAAAATAGATGCGCCATCATACTTAGTCAAGGCAAGGGACGAAGTCACATTTATATCGGGCTTTAATCCCGTTGTCGCAAGAGAGATGAAATTAAGAGAGGAACAAGCGAAGGAGGCTGCGGAAAAGTAACATGGCAAAAGCAGAACGAGTCGGAATTGCGCACATCTATGCTTCATATAATAATACAATTATTCACATCACAGATGCCACAGGCTCTGAGACAGTCGGCTTCAGCTCTGGCGGCCAGATGGTAAAGTCAGACAGGCTGGAAGGCTCGCCAACCGCAGCGATGATGGCTGCAAAAAAGGCTGCGGCAGAAGCACTGGAAAAAGGCGTCAGCAAAATCTATGTTAAGGTCCGTGCGCAGGGCGGCCAGAACGGCGCTCGTTTCCCAGGAGCAGGGGCACAGCCAGCCATCCGCGCACTAACAAGGTCAGGCTTAAGAATAATGGGCATTGAAGATGTTACGCCAATACCACACGGCGGCTGCCGAAAGAAAGGTGGTAAGAGAGGAAGAAGGGTTTAAAATGGATTATAATAATGCGAGCTTGAGCGAAGCGAAACTCGCCGCTTTCTTTGGTGGTTTCGTAGAGCACCTTTCTTTCGCAAAGAAAGGGGCTGTACAGGGAGGTAAGCGCGGAAGGCGCGTATAAGAAAATGGTTTCAGTGAAAGTGCTAAAACAAAGTGAAGACGAAGTCAGCTTTGTACTAGAAAAGGCAAAGCCTGAATTTGTAAATGAGATTCGCAGGGCGGTAATGTTCGAGGTGCCAGTCCTGGCGATCGAGGATGTTTATTTCACACAGAACTCGTCCGCGCTTTACGACGAGATGCTAGCACACCGCTTGGGTTTAGTTCCGCTGAAAACGCCGGACAGCTACGAAGTGCCGGCCGAGTGCACCTGCAAAGGCAAGCTGTGCGCAAAATGTTCAGTCAAAATTGTCTTGAAAGCAAAAGGGCCAGTCACAGTTTATGCAAAGGATCTGAAAATCAAGGACCCAGATGTTGAAGTTGCATACCCAGAAATGCTAATCACAAAATTACTAGAAGGCCAGGAAGTCGAGCTCGAAGCAGTGGCTGTGAAAGGCTTTGCAAGAGACCACGCAAAATGGCAGGGCGGCCAGATGTCTTACTTCGGCTGGCCAGAATTCGAGTCAACAAAAGACGTGAGCGCTGAAAAGCTTGAGGGCCTGCCTGTCAAGAAGTCAGGAAAGGATTTCGAGGTGACAGATGCGCTGGCCTGGCAGCCTGCGTTTGAGCAGGCCTGCGAGAAGGCAGGGCTAAAAGTAAATTACTCTCAAGAAAATTTTGTCGTAACTTTAGAAAGTTACGGCAGTATGGGACCAACAGAGTTGCTGGCAAATGCAATTGAAGTAGTGGAGCGGAAAGTAAAAGACGCTAAGCTCTGATTGCTTGTTACTCTCACTTCGCTCGTGCGGAGGTAGTGAAGTCCATCGAATCAAAGATTCGAAGTCTTTTGACGATGGTCAAAACGGTCAAACACGCTACCTTGAGGTGCTACGAAATGCACACACTCTGTGTGTTTCGCTGCTGCGAAAGGGTAGTCCCTTAGTGGGTTCGGAGGTTCAAATCCTCCCCTCCGCATTTTACGAAGTAAAATGCGGCCAGCCAACGCGAAGCGTTAGGCGCTGCCGCATTGCAAAGGATATGGGATGAAAAAAACAGGACCAACAAATTCGGTGTTGCAGAAGTTGATTGTAGCTTTGAGAATCGCGAAACAGCCGATCTGGACGCGGGTTGCAGATGATCTAGAAAGGCCTACCCGCAACCGCAGGGCAGTCAATCTCTCGCGCATAGAGCGGTATGCAGACGGAAAAAGAATATTGCTGGTGCCAGGCAAGGTGCTGGCCGCCGGTATTTTGAAGAAAAAAGTTACAGTCGCGGCTTGGCAGTTCTCCGCGCAGGCAACCGAGAAAATACGGCAGGCCGGCGGGCAGACAATGGTGATCGAAGAGCTAATGAAACGTGCGCCGAAGGGCGAGGGAGTTACAATAATTGGTTAAGATGGTAAAAGTAATTGATGCAACTGGTTTGATTGTAGGAAGGCTGGCAACACGAGTTGCAAAAATGGCGATGATGGGCGAAGAGATAAAAATTGTGAACTGCGAACATGCAGTCCTCTCAGGCAAGCAAAACCAGATCTTAGGAAAATGGCGCGAGCGCAAGCATAGGACAGACGCGTTCAAAGGCCCGTTCATCTCAATTCTGCCTGACAGAATAGTTCGCCGTGCGATTAGAGGAATGCTTCCACACAAGAATGCAAAGACCGAGGGTAGCCGCGGCAGCCAGGCGTTCCGGCGTATAATGTGTTACATCTCAGTTCCCGATGATTTAAAAAACCAAAAATTCGAAACCGTCAAGGGCGCAGGCTCAGATAAATTAACGTCTGAATTCATGACAGTCGGAAGATTGGCGCAGTTATTGAGGACAAGATAATG
>CAZUEL010000019.1:3702-13683 GCA_964619325.1 Candidatus Woesearchaeota archaeon
CGTCTGAATTCATGACAGTCGGAAGATTGGCGCAGTTATTGAGGACAAGATAATGACAGCTAAAAAATCACAGGTAAAAGTAAAGAGCAATATAATACACACTGCTGGCAAGCGGAAGCGCGCGGTGGCCAGGGCCACGCTGCGGCCGGGCAGCGGCATAGTAAAATTCAATCGCATAGACATTAACGCGATTGAGCCAGAGTTCGCACGCCTAAGGCTGCAGGAACCACTGCTGATTGCAGGCGATGCCGCGAGACAGGTCGACATAGAAATAAACACATCCGGCGGTGGCTGGGCAGGCCAGCTGGAAGCAGCCCGTTTAGCAGTAGGAAAAGCACTCGCGCAATACGGAGGCGAAGAGTTAAAAAAGACACTCTTAGAATACGATAGGCATCTGCTGGTCGCGGACACGCGTTCAAAAGAGCCGCGCAAGGCGGGCAGGCACTCAAGAGCAAGGGCAGGGAGGCAGACCTCTTACAGATAAGAGCGATAACACCATGTTGATTCCGATTAGATGTTTCAGTTGCGGAAAGCCAGTAGCCCACTTGTGGGAACAGTTCAAGGAGCGGGTTGCAAATGGCGAGCCGGCAAAGGATGTGCTTACAAAGCTTGGCTTAAAGAGATTCTGCTGCCGCGCACTATTCCTCGGGCACATAGACCTGATCGACACGACTGCGAGATATAAGCGCGATTAGATAAATATATAAATCCATATAATTAATATTTACAATGGCCATCGATCTAAATCTAATATCAGTTGTTGCCTTCTACTCGCTCGTGTTCCTTTATTTTTACATCAAACGTAAGAACGTAACAAGGCAACTTGGTGTGATATTTTTGTACAAGACACAAAAATTCACCGGCATCATGCGGGCGGTCGCAAATTGGAATCCGAAGTTCTGGCAGTGGTTCGGCTACGCCTCAATTCCAATCGGTTTTACTGGTATGTTTGTGATATTTGGTTACTTAATCCACGCATTAATTAAGGTCCTCACAACTCCAGGTGCACAGGCTGGCCTCAGTCTCGCAGTCCCGGGCGTGCACATCCCTGGTTCAATATTCATTCCATTTTGGTATGGTATAGTTGCGCTCTTTACTGTAATAGTTGTGCACGAAGGCATGCACGGCGTCGTGTCTGAGGCTTGGGGCATAAAACTAAAATCTGCCGGCGTTGGTCTGGCCGCGATACTGCCGCTCGCATTTGTTGAGCCGCCAGAAGACAAACTGACAAAAGCAAAAACAGGCACGCAACTGGGAATATTTTCTGCTGGCGTGTCCGCGAATCTAATTTCTGCCATCTGTGTGTTTCTGCTTTTGAATTTCGCTATTGCGCCGGCTGCGGATGGCGTTTTAATCAAGGGCATCGACGTTGGAACACCTGCGGCCCTTGCAGGCATGCAGACTGATGAGGTAATAACACAGGCCAGCGGCGCAAGCGTAAAAACAGTTTCCGATTTCTCAGAGATTATGAAAAATGTAAAGCCTGGCGAGTATGTTACAATCGCAACGAACAAAAATCAATATTTAGTTAAGACAATCGAAAACCCAGATGTAAAAGCAAAGAATCGCGCATACATCGGCATTTCTTTTAGGCAGAGCTTCCCGTGGGGTCTGTTTCACTTGTCAAATTTGCTGTACTGGATGTTCGTGCTGAACATAGGTATCGGTCTCGTAAATCTCCTACCGCTAGGGCCGATTGATGGCGGCCGCATGCTGAAGATAGTTTTGGACAGAAAAATGAAAAATCAGCAAACTGCGGCAAAGCTCTTCAGTGCAGTAACTTATTTAAGCCTATTCCTACTGCTCGCAAACATAATTGTGCCGTACTTAGTTAGGGCCGCAGCTGTTTTGTAACATGGTAAAGTCAAAAAAGAAAGCAAAGTCAGGTAAAACTCAGTTGGCCCCACCAAAAGCAAAAAAACTAGTGGTGAAAAAGAAGGAATTGCCGGCCCTACAAATTATTGCTGAAGCAGGTATGCAGCTCGATGAACTAGCCACAAAGGTCGTCAGGCTGCTCGAGCGGCAGAAATCCACTTCTGAGGAAAAGGTTGCAGAGCATCTGAAGATGAAAATTAATGATGCCCGCAAGATTCTCTACCTGCTGGCCAGCAAAGGCATAGTTACTTATGAGAAAAAGAAAGACACCAAAAAAAAATGGTGGTATGTTTACTTCTGGTCCCTGGATAGGGATCGCCTGCGGAATCTGGTGCGCGAGCATAAAATTAGCGAGCTGAACGAAAAGACAAAGCAACTTGAAATTGAGCAGGTGCATACGTTCTCATGCAGGGCTTGCCAGAGAAAATACCCATATGGAGACGCGCTGGAATCTGATTTTACCTGCCCGGCCTGCGGTTCGGTACTGGAGCAGGCTAAGGACATGAAGCTGATAAGAAAGCTAGGGTTTGAGATAAAGAAGCTAGAACACGAGCTCGGGACTGTTCAATAAGTAGCCCCGCTCGGATTCTCGATGCTTTGCATCAGCAAAGTCCGCGAAACTTATTTTGCGTTAATTTCGAACCGAGGTCCTTGGGTGTCTCCGCAGAGACCCAGCGAAACCGCCGGGTTTCAGCGCGCCAAAGCCCAATATCCTTGACCGCTGGACGACGGGGCTATATTTATTTGAATGGAAGTTAATTTAAAAAGCTTCTAGGTGTTTACGCAAGCGAAACTAATGTTTCGCTGCGTGCAGCCAAGCTTCGCTTGGCTTGCGAAAACTTAATCGCGCTTTTTGTAATGCCCAAACCGGTATTTGAAAACATCGGAGCGGATTTCACCAAGAAAGAATTTATGGAGGGTTGCAAATATGAATTTCACTAGAATCTTTATCCGTCCCTCAAGTTCCTCGCGGCGCATTGATACAAATATTGCGCGCCGGAGTAATCTAAATTTTGCTATCTTTGCGGCTCTGCGTGAGTAGTCGTGATCTTCCGCAAGTTTTACGCTGCAATCATAGCCGCCAAGTCTTTTGTGCAGCCACTTTTTTGAGAACGTGCCGCCCCCCGGACTGCAAGGGTACGCGTATTGCGCGGCGCATAAGACTGAATTAAAAAACACCTGCCAAATTACTATATCTAAAATACGCGGCACACTGAACCGGCCGGCCTTTGCTTCTAGCGGGCGTAGGTAGCAGCCAGCGATGTCAAGCTGCCGCTCTGCTATTTCGTTTAAGGCGCGCTCAAGAAAATAATTTTTTAGTAAAATATCTGCATCTAGAAACAAAAGCAAATCTCCATTTGCGCTCGCCGCGCCAAGATTGCGCTGATATGCTACGCCTCTTTCCGGCGACATTATGATTCGTAATTTTAATTTATCCGAAAATATTTTTGCGGCCGAAATTGTATTATCTTCGCTCTGGCCATCGACAACAATCACCTCGAAGTCCTTGTAGGTCTGCTCGCAGAGCGATTGCAGCAGCTTGCTAACATAATCTTCTTCGTTGTAGGTTGGTATTACCACAGATAGCATCACAACACCTTTGTCACATAAAATACGTCGTCTACATAGCCTAGCTTTTTGTAATATTCCTTTACACCAACTCCGGAAAGGACCTTTAGTGTTTTGTATCCATGCACCCTTGCAAGCCTTTCTGCTTCAGCAAGAAGTTTTTTTCCGTAGCCGCGGTGCTGAGCAGTTAGCATGTTATCGTCCGTGATTTCTCCGATTGCGACCGCCTCGCCGTAAACGTGCAGCTCGCGCACAAACGCAATTCCGTTGCTGCATAATCTTAGCCGGAGGAAGCCTAGTAAACTGTCCTGCTCTGCGTTTTCGAACGATAGGAATATTTCCTTCCCGCCGCTTGCGGAATATTCTAGTTTTTGCAGCGCAAACTTGTCAGGCAGGCCCACGAAATCAGTCCAGCGGTGGCCGACCTCTCTGCACCTAATGCAGTGGCATTTAATCCCGCGATGGCTCAAATAATTCTGAACCATCTGCCGCAGATTTGTGGATTTGTAGCCGGCCTCGACATAGTTTGATGGAATGTCACGCATTATTCTTTTTATCCGTACGTATGGTGGAATATATTTCGTTTTTATCTCTGCGAGAACTTCTGCGATGTAGTCATCGTTGATCGGCTCGTACTCGCCGCGCCTCCATTGTTCATATAATTCTGAGCCCTTGATAACTCCGCACGGGTAGATTTTCAAGCCGTCCGGGCGTAAGTCTTCGTTTTCAAAAATAATCCTGAACATCTCTTTGTCCAGTTCTTTCGATGAACCCGGCAGGCCAAGCATCATGTGCAGGTCTACTTTGAAGCCGGCATCTTTCAGCTCGCGGATTGCGCGTTTTGCCTCTGCTAAATCATGGCCGCGCTTTATTTTTTCCAGGACAAAATCATAAATAGATTGCAAGCCCAGTTCAACACGCGTTGCGCCAAGCGAGAGCAGCTCCTGAATTTCTTTCTGATGGCACCAGTCCGGCCTAGTTTCAATTATCAGGCTGACAACGCGATTCTTTGTGGTTTCGTTTATTTTTTGCGAAACTTCAATTGTTTTGGCTGCATGCGTATCGCAGGGTGTTTCCTTTGTGCAGCACTCGAACTGGTTGAACGCATCGAAAATATCTTTTACAAAATTATATTGGTAGTTCCAAGGCATCCAGGTGAAGGTCCCGCCCTGCACTATGACTTCGTTCTTGTCGGTGTTGTGGCCGACGCTGTGCAGCTGAGCCAGCCTGTTTTGCACTATTTTGTAAGGATCGTAATTGTTTCTTATCGCGCGCATCGTGCTTGGCTCGTACCCAGTGTAACTTTTTGGCGCAATCGCTGAAGTTGGGCAGTAGGTGCAGCGCCCAACGCAGCCGGCCGGCTTGGTCATCACCGCAATCGTGGAAACGCCAGACATCGTCCGTGTTGGCTTTGTAACAAGTGCATGCCTCAGCTTTTCTGCCCGCATATTGTGCAGGCCAGCCAGCTCTTTCAAAATATCTGAGCCCAGTGGTATCTGCCCGCCGTTTTTTTCCGCCCACTTAACTTTAACACGTTCTATCGAGTTTTTATCCAGCTTTGGCAGCGCTAGCAACTCTTGTATCAGGGTTTGCATACTATTTGCGTGAGAAAATGATTTATAAACATTGCTCGTAAATAATTGGCATGGCCCACTTCAACTTGGATGCTTATTTGAAAAGACACAACATCACGCTATCACCAAGAGCCCGCGCGTTCTGCAAACTTGGGCTAAAGCGTATGTCAAAGTCGATTGACCCAGTACATGATCATTTGCATATTTTGTGCCTACTGGCCAACCTCGGTGGCCTGATAAAAAATGAGCGCAGCCTGTTAAAACAAGATGTGGATTATAATGTGTTGTTAATATCAATCATTTGGCACGATATTTGGAAATCAAAGAGATTCTCCAAGGGCGTGTTTAAACTGATGTGGGATCAGATTTACGAAGGCCGTGGCTCCGCAAAAATTGCTGCGGCCGAGATGGAGAAGGCTGGCTTTCCGAAACAAACAATTGAGAAAGTTGTATACGCAATAAGACAGCACTCAGTTGTCCACAAAAAAAGAAAAACGATTGAGTCAAAACTATTGAAGGATGTTGACGAGCTTGCCCGCTGGAATGTTGGGCGCATCAGACGCACGGGCAGGCAATTGTTTAGTAGCACACGGCTTAGCCCGAAGCTGCTGAAGGCCGGCAAGCTGTATGTTAACCTGTTCATGAGGCGAGCCCGCCCGAAAAGACTGTACTTTGGCTGGTCGAGGCGAAAGTTCATGCAATTGAAGAAAGTGTGGCTGGGCCAGGCAAATGTGCTTTACAAAAAATATTCTAAATTGCTAAACCGCAAGCCTTAAAATGCCAAAGCGAGTAATTTAATTATGGCCACTCCTAAAGTTAGGAAGAATCCGTGGAAGCTAGCGGTAGGCATCTTTGTGATTGTGTTCATTGTGTTTGGCGCATTCATTTTTGTTGCGGTGAAAACACAAGAGGACAACGAGAAAATACTTGCAGCAGCGATTGCAGTAATCCCGGTCAAGGGCGAGATTGGTGCATCCGATGATTTAGTAAAACAGATAAGAAAAGCGGACAGGGATGATTCTGTAAAAGGAATAATTTTGGAGATTGACTCGCCAGGCGGCTCTGTTCTGCCGTCCAAGGAGATTGCGGATGCTGTAAAATCAGCAAAAAAACCAACTGTCGCCTGGATCAGAAGCACTGGTGCGTCAGGCGCGTACTGGATTGCGTCTGCTGCAGACAAAATTGTTGCGGATGAAACTTCTATAACTGGGAGCATCGGCGTAATTGGTTCCTATTTAGATTATCAGGGCCTGTTCCAGAAGTACGGAATTAACTACGATCAATTTGTGTCCGGTCCGTACAAGGACACTGGCACGCCATACAGGACGCCAAGGCCGGATGAGCAGCAGTATTTCCAGCAGAAAATTAATTCACTGAAGGATATGTTTGTTGATGCAGTAGCTGAAAATAGAAATATGTCTCGGGCGAAGGTGGTGAAGCTGGCCACAGGGGAAATTTTTTTGGGTAAGGAAGCGTTCAACAACGGCTTGATTGATGTGTTAGGCGGTAGGCTGGAGGCACAGAACACAATGCAGCAGCTGGCCGGCCTCAAAGACTCGCGGCTTGTAGCCTACGAGACGCCAAAGGGCTTGCTAGCCTTGTTCACAAACAGCGCGGAAAGCTTTGCCTACTGGATGGGCAAGGGGATTGGAGATTCTTTCAAGCCACAGGCTGCTGGCTCGGTGCAGTTGCTGGCGAGATAAAATAAATAAAAGTTAAAATAGTTTTAGCCCGTAAGTGACCATCGCGGCTGCAAACACAATGCTTATTGTGTTAAGCACCTTTATTAACGAGTTGATACTCGGGCCAGCTGTGTCTTTTGCAGGGTCACCGACGGTGTCGCCAACAACGGCCGCTTTATGTGTGTCAGAGCCCTTGCCGCCGTGCACACCACTCTCAATAAGTTTCTTCGCATTGTCCCATGCACCGCCAGCGTTCGCTAAAAATAGTGCAAGCAGGAAACCAGAGATTATCGCGCCAGTCAGCAGTCCACCGAGGGCGGCCGGCCCCAGTACAAAGCCGACAATCAGCGGCGAAACAACCGCGAGCGCGCCTGGCAGCATCATCTCACGCAGAGCCGCAGAGGTTGATATGTCAACACACTTTGCGTAGTCTGGCTTTGCCTTGCCTTCCATGATTCCTTTTATTTCTCGGAACTGGCGGCGGACTTCGTCTACCATTTTGATTGATGCCCTGCCAACTGCACCCATCAGGAAGGATGAAAATATAAACGGCAGCGCCCCGCCGATAAACAATCCGATTGTTACCGCAGGATTCAAAACGTCAAGCGACTTCAGGCCGACAGATTCGATAAACGCAACAAAAAGTGCGAGTGCGGACAGTGCTGCTGATGCAATCGCGATGCCCTTTGTTGTTGCCTTTGTGGTGTTGCCTGCTGCGTCCAGTGCGTCTGTAGTTTTGCGTACCTTTTCCGATAGGCCAGCCATCTCAGCGATCCCACCAGCGTTATCAGTAATCGGGCCATAAGAGTCAACAGCAAGTACGATTCCAGTCAGCGATAACATTCCAACTGCGGCGAGTGCTATTCCATAAACACCGCCCAGCGTGTAGCTTGCGGCGATCGCTGCGCAGATTATCAAAACAGGAAGGCCTGTGCTTTCCATGCCGACCGCGAGGCCGGCAATCACATTCGTGCCTGCGCCGGTTGTTGCAGCCTGCGCAACGCGTTTGACCGGGTTGCGGTGGTATGATGTGTAATGTTCAGTTATAAAATTAATTAAAATTGTTGCTATTATTCCGGTGAGCGCTGCCAAAAATAAATTTATTGTATTTGTCAGGACAGTTGCTGCTAAAAATATTATTGATGTAAGCAGGCCGGCAACAATCATTCCCCTGTTGATAGCATCCATCGGGTTTTGCGAGCGGCTTTTGGTGGCGAAGATACCAACAATCGCGCCGATAATTCCAGCGCCATACAAAACTAAAGGCAGCATGAGGCCGTGCAGTACTGTTGTACCTAGCAGCATAGCTGCGATCGCGGTAAAGACATCACTTTCAAAAAGGTCCGCACCCATTCCTGCGCAGTCGCCCACGTTGTCGCCAACGTTGTCGGCGATGACCGCGGGATTTCGTGGATCGTCCTCTGGTATTCCCTTCTCAACCTTACCGACCAAGTCGGCACCGACGTCAACAGCTTTTGTATAAATCCCGCCGCCGACTCTTGCAAATAAGCTGATCAATGATGCGCCGAAACCATAACCGATTATCAAAACAACATTCTGGTAGAAGTAATATAATATTGATACGCCAAGTATGCCAAGGCCGACAACTGCAAGGCCTGTGACCGCGCCGCCCCTGAATGCAGTGGTTAGTGCTTCGTGGAAATCTCTCTGTGCGGCGGAGGCAACCCGAACGTTCGCGCGAATTGCAGAGCTCATCCCAATATATCCTGCAAGCGCGCTTGAAACCGCGCCAATGATAAATGTAATCGCTGTCGGCAGGTTAATCAGCCAGCCAAGAATTATCACAATCGGAATTGAAACAATTGCAATTGTTTTGTATTGGCGGCTTAGGTACGCCATCGCACCGGTCCTGACTGCAGCAGATATCTCCTGCATCTTCTTGCTGCCAGCATCCTTTCGCATTACCGCAGCAAACAAATAACCCGCGAACGCAAGCGCGAGAATTCCTGCCACGAGGACAGCGGTTTCGAAATTGTAACCGAGCGCAATAGTTACCATGGTGGGTTTGGCAGGAAGGAAGTATTTTAAAAGGTTTCTCTGGCGCCCACAGCAATATTACTTAATCTCCGCCCCAAACGCACTTAGCGGCTGCATCTGCATCGGCTGGCCTTTACCCATCTTCTCCAGCGATAACTTGGCGATTGGCATGCCAGGTTTTAGTACGATCGGGACTTTGTTCACGTTAAAGATTTCCAGTGTGATGTAGTTAGAGAAGCCAGGATCGACAAAACCGCCCGAGCAGAATACCTGCAGGCCCAGCCTTCCTAAAGATGCCCTCGCGTTTAGGATGCCGGTGTAATTATTCGGCAGCGTGATTTTCTCTTTCGTTGTTGCCAGCACGAACTCACCAGGCATCGCGGTGTAGGAGCTACCATCTTCGACATCCATCGTCAGATATTTTTGCTGGTTTGTCAGGACATTGCCCTCGAAAACGCTGAACTTGGGATTCGTTGGGTCGATGAACGCGGAGCCGGCGGAAACCATTGTTGTAAATCTGTTACCCAATCTTAGCTCGACGTAGAGCGGTTTTATTGATGAGCGCTCAAACGGCTCTACCTTGAACAAACCACTTTTCAGTAAATCCAAAATCTCATCAGCAGACAGGTAGACCATTGAAATCACAGTTTTAACAAGAGAAAAATATATAAAATGGTCATATATATACTTCTATATATGTGCTTCTTTTATAGTAAGTCCTTTGTACCCAACCATTGTTGCCACAATAATCAAACTGCCGATAATCGCAAAATAGAGTTGCGGGCTGAATAGTGTTATGATGAATCCGCTGGCAATAAAACTAACAAATGAGCCGATTTTTGCGATTGAAAAGTATGTTCCGATTGCTTCGCCAGTCCTGTTCTCCTTTGCGCCGATGTGGCTGAGCAATGTTGTTGCGGAAATGTCCCAGAGTGCATCGCCTGTGCCTGCGACAAGAACCAAAACCAGAATGAGCCAGTAGCTCTCTGTAAACGACATCGCAATAAGGCCGAGCCCGGTAATAGTTGTCCCGATTATTATGCCGCGCTCCCAGCTGATTTTGTCCGCAATAAGGCCGAGCAGCCACTGGAATAGTTTTGATATTATCCACGCGGAAATAAGATAGCCCACATAAACATAACTTAGTCCAAGTTTTTGTAAGACCAAGAGCGGCAGAACGAGAGTTATTATTGGCAGGACCGCGTTTACAGTCGGCCCGATGATTGCAAGTGCCCGAAGTTTTGGATTACTAAAGAACCAGCGGAGCCTCTCCCGCCGGCTTA
>CAZUEL010000020.1:0-13589 GCA_964619325.1 Candidatus Woesearchaeota archaeon
CACAAAATCAGCTTCAGGCGCTTATAAAAACCCAAACGCACAAGTGGAAATTTATAACAAAAATTTACAAATTTATGTGCCGAAAGGCATATCAAAACTAATTCTAAAAGTTCTGTTTGAATACGAAGAAGCGACAACAAAAAAAGACACACCGAATTTTTTGTTTGATTTGAAAATAGATGGGAAATTTTTCGCGGAGAAAACTTGGTCCGACCCGGATATTTTTTACAAATTTGAAGAATTTTCCGGTGAATTAATAATTGAAATTGATTTGCAAAAATTTTATTCCGAAAACGAAAAAGTAAAATTAGATTTTTCTGCGCATTTGGAATGTTGGTTAGAAGAAAGTTCGTGGAAACCAAATGCGCCACAGAAAAAAACAACATCTGCATCCGGCGATGCAGATTTGGAATTTAATTTGCCTAGAGTAAAATTTCCTGGTGCCGCACCGGAAATAAATTTAGAAGTTTTTCCAACGCACTCGCCAGGCAAGGATTTCAAAACTGTTGATGTAAATACGGACTGGGGAAATCATATATTTTTTAATTTGCGGTTGGACAATAAAACAAACAATACAATTAATTTTGGCGAGTTTAATTTGTTTGAAGATAGCGAAAGCACAAGAGATGCAAATCTAAAAGAAGAATTAAAATCAAAACACAAAACAATTGTTGTTTCTGAAACTGGCCCGAGCGGCGCAGCAACTTGGATTTTAACGAAGAGTTTTGCAAAAGATGGTGGTTTTGATTGGTATAAAAATATTGGCGGCGGAAAATTCGGCATAAAACAACAAAACCAGATTTACAAATATTTTACATCTGGAAAAACGGTTGATGAGTTTGGATTTTCATTTGATCTGAAAACTGATGAAGTTTCTGTGAACGTCAGAGTGCCGGACTACAAAATAAAAGCAATGGACACACACAACAGCGTATTTGATGTCAAGAATGTGGCAGACATCATAGGCATATCTAAGGACATTGCTGAGCTTGGTGGTGGGCTTGGCCTTGGAGCGCTACTCGGGCTAGCGCTTAAGCTTTCTAAATATGCCGCATCATTACTGATAATTTGGGCATTTGAAATAGATATTGGTGCATGGTTAATTGGCAATGAAGCTACGGATGTAATGTCCGCAATGAAAAACGTTATGGATGACCCGCCGCGAATGCGCCGCGACTATGATGTTTTAACCAAGTTAAATAAAAAATACATAGCCACTGATAAGAATACGCCGCTGCGAGAACAGTTTAAACACGTTAATGCATTGTTAGCCATTTGTAACTTAACAAATGACAGATATTGGTCTGCAAAACTCAATGGTAACAAAAAATACTATTCGTTGCAACACCGCCATTTATCTCGCAATAAAAGAATTTTGAATAAGAGATTAAGTTATATTTCTGAACTTATTTCTAATAAAATAATTAAAATAAAAAAACAGAAAAGTCAGAGGAGTATAAAACTACATACTAAAAAATTAAGCGACTTAAAACTTACAAAGAAACAAATAAAACTCATATTACGTTTGCATAAAAAGTTTTTGGTGCATAAAAAATTTGTATTTGCTTTAAGAAAGTTGTCAAGATCACTAAGAGATTTTGGTGGGGCGTATGGGTGACTTAGATAATGTTCGAGAAGCAGGTACGAGTCTGGACGATAAATTATCCACCAAAGAAGGCGTAATTTGCGCGGGCATAACGGCTGCGGCCGTTGCAGCAGCCTATGCGGGTACGATTTATGGTGCACCATTTATGGCTAGCCTGCCAGTCGGCGCAACTCTTTGGATTGCATTGCGTAAAACACTGGCCTATGTGCTAGTGCGAGTTAATGTAGATATAATGCCAGCGGTTGATAAAATGACCGCCAGAGAACGTGTTTATTTGTCTACTGGTCTGACTGCAGGGTTATTGGCGCTTATGGGCGCAGGTATGGCGCACGATGCCCCATTCGAGAAAGGCTTGCTCGGCGGCGCAGCTCTTGCGGCAATATTACCAGAAACTGTGGAATCTTGGCGCAGATATTTGCGGCGATAAATTGCCTAGCTGCCCCGACTTAGCCCATTTTCTAAGAGCTGTGAGCGGTTTAAAAGGTTTGAAGAAGAGGCAGAAAGGCTTTTAAATAATATCAATACGGTTAAAACATGAAACCAAAAACAGCACACAATTTGGCAAGGGCTACGCGTGCAGCGATGGTTTTCGGGCCGCTCGCAATTGCTGGCCTCAACGTGTTAATGCACAGCGCAGGAGCAGAGCAATTGCATGACGGGCTAGTGAGAATTTTAAGCCAGGTATACAACCAATATGATCCTGCGCAGATCCATGTATTTGGCTACGATGCTAGCGGTGGCCTGCATCAAATAACAGACATTTCGGTTAATCAACAACAAAATGGCGCTGGAAGTAACTTGAATGTAAGCATCCCGCATTTTGATAGCGACCCTTACGAAAAATATAAAATATCTATTGGTTCTGGAACACCAGATTATAATACGCTTGACGTCACCGATGCTCAATTGTCCAAGGGAGCTGTAACATTTGATCCATCGGCTAAAGCAGATAGCAACTTTGTTAACAACTTTTTTGGAATCTGCGCGCCGGCAATATTAATCGTGGCTGGCGCAGTGGCAGGTATAAGCTATATTAAAGAGCGAATGTCGCGAAGATAAAATTTAAACTTCCAACCCACGCCCTTCGGCAATCCCCTCTGCATACTTCGGATTCTAAGCAGGCACAGCAACTCTCTGCTCCAGCTTGCCAAGCTGCTGCAGAATCAGGCCATCATACAGGGCGATTAATTGTTTTGCTGCGGGGTTTTCCTGATTTATTTTGTAAAGGGTTGCCCTGCCGATCTTCCGTGTTATTTTAACGACACCCAGCTTTGCCAGCGCGGGCATCAATGAGTTCAGCGTGCCCCAGCTAACGCCCGCGTTAAGCATGTCTGTCAATGTGTAATCGAAATCGCGGCCTTCTATTAGGTATTGTAAAAGGCGCATCCGCGGACTGTCGCCCACGTGCTCGAGGAATATTGATTTTTTCATATTATTACGATTGTGACTATTAGTTATATTTAAACCTTTCGCTTTTATACATCAACATATAACAAGTGCAGGAAAGTGTTTTAAGCAAGTATTTACTTTAAGTCTTATGGAAGAGGCTGGCCTGAAAAGAATGATTCTCCAAAAGCCTGTCCGTGCAAGTATCTGGGGTGGCAAGCACACACCACTGGATTTTGTTAGAAAAGGCATACCAGAACATTACAGAAACACGCACAAAGGGCAAAAGGCGCTGGCAAACACCCTAAAAAAACTTGTCAATAATGGGTGGATCATGGTCCTTCTTAAGAAAACAGGAAAGGGGACGGATGAGCACGTCTCACTAAATCCAAGAAAGGTTAGCGAGATAAAACAATTTCTTGAAAGCCTAAATCTCTAGACATAAATTTTCTGCAATCCCATCTGCATACTTCGGATTCTTTTCTGCTATAAATTCATAATACTTCCAAAAAGCCTGCTGAATCCGCCTTGCTGAAGTATGCATTTTGTTTGAAGTCTGCTCCGCGATGGTCTGCATCTTTTTTCTCTTAGTAGCCATTGACCAAATCTTCAATAATAAATCCGGTTTTCCGTAAGTTCCGTAAGTAACAAACTTCTTGTTCATTGAAATGCGCGCCTTGTTCACGCCGGCCAGGGCCAGCAATTTAGCATAAACGAAGAAGCGCCAGTGCTGCCTGCGCATGATGCGGTGCAGAAATATGTCTGCATCCGCAAGATTTTCGTAGGCGTAGGCAAACTCCTGCAAGTAGGAATACTCTTTTGTCACGCCGTCCTCTAGCCACAAAAGAAAATCCTTCAGCTCTAAATCCAAGTAGTCAAACTTCTCGAATATTTGTTCCGAACTTTTTGCGTTGAAAACTAATTTTAAAACATCAAATAATTCTGACTCCTTCTCGCGGCCAAATAATTCGATATCAGAATCTTTAATTTCATTTTTCCCAGAGGCAAGCATTTGTAAGTCATTAATTGCGGCGCGCAAGTCGCCATCCGCAAACGCCGCAAGTTTTCTGATTGCAATTTCATCGCATTTTATAGTTTCAATTGCACAGATTCCTTTTAACCTAGCCTCAATTGATTTCTGTTCAATTGGCTTTAATTCAATCAAATTTACAATTTGCCTCAGTGATTTTAATTTGTCTTCGTACGGATCAGTCGCAGTTAAAATTATTGGAAACTTTGTTTCTGTAATCACTTCAGCAATCTCTGCTGGCCCGCCCCGGTCTTTCTGGCCAGACATCGAACCAACATCATCCACTAAGATAATTTTTTTCCCAAGAAAATGCCACGCATTTTCTGGGCCCAGCCGAGTTTCACTCGGCTTGGGTGTGCCGAACAGTGAAGCTTGTTTTGTTGCTGGCCCCAAGATTTGTTTTACGGAGCCGGCATCCCTGAACTGCGATGCATTCATCTCAACTAGCTCGCAGTTTAATTCTTCAGCCAGCGCTTTCACTAGGCATGTCTTGCCAACCCCTGACGGCCCATATAAGAGAATTGCTTTTTTCCTTGCCGCTGGGAAGTTTTGCACAAACTGCCTGGCCGCCGAGACCGCGAGGGGCTGGCCTGCTATCTCACTCAAACTTCTGGGAGAATATTTCTGTGTCCACGGAATCATAGTTCGGTTGATTCTCCAGCTTTCAAAATCCTCAACTCAATGTTTTTTGGTTTGAGTTTGGCGAATTCATTTGGATCGCGGTCATGTGCGGGCGCAAATGGATTATCGTAATGCATAGCTATTACTAATTTTGCACTCAGATCTTTGGCGAATTGCCAAGCACGCCCATAAGTTATTGTTGGGCCAGCAATTGGTACAGCTAAATTTTTGATTTTGAAGTTGTTTAATTCTATTCCATCACCGGGATGAAATAAAACTCCGTTGATTGCAAATCCCGTGTTTGGTGGACCGTCCATCTGTCCTGGCTCCGCAGTGGGGTGAAACTTGCATTGTCTAGTTCCAGGCAAAAAGTTTTGCGGTTTTAACCATTCATTGCAAATATTACATTTTAAAATTTTGCAATGGGGCAAGTCTATGGGTTCAATTTCAAAGCCGGCGACCGAAATCTTTTGCCGGTTTTTTATTTCGGTCGCGCTAATATTAACTTCGCTGAGTTGTTTTACTACATCAAAATTTCCATACAATTTTATGCCCTTTTCTGAAAACTTTTTTGCAGCATCTTTATCTAAGTGATCGCGGTGTGTGTGCGTGACTAATATTGCAGAAACACCAAAAAACTTTTCAGGCGGAAAGTCGGCGCCCATAAAACCACCGTAATCTATCATAATCCTCTTCCCGCCAGATTCAATTACAAAACAGCTCTGTGGGTATTTTGTTATTCTCATTTTCCAACTCCAATCAGCCCCATCTCGGCCAGCAGTCCCGCAAGCTGTATGAACTCATTTGAGCCCTCAACCAGCCGAAACTCGTAATCCCCGCAGGCCTTTGTCAATTTTATTTTGAGCTTCTCATCAACATCGAGATTCCAGATTTCTTTCTGAATCTGTTTGATGACATCCATGCCGGACAGCCCGTGCGCGACCATAACATCTGTCAGCTTTTTCTTCGCGTCTAGGAATTTTCCTGCGAGTGCCAGCTTTACCGCAGCTTCAATCTCTTTTGGCTCGGCAAACGAAACAATCTGTTTTACAAATGTAATAGTAATTTTTTTCTTGCTGCCAATAACTTCGGCTGTTGCTGCGCAGGCCTGCAGCAAATTCTCCGCCTTGCGCATGTCGCCTTCGGATGCTTCGTAAATCAAATCAATCGCATCAGAATCAATTTCAAAGCCCTCTGTCTCCGCGACTTTTTTCAAAATGCTTTCGACCACATCTTTGGCCAGCGGTTTAAATCTAAATATCGCGCACCGTGATTGAATCGGCGGGATGACTTTAGAAGAATAATTGCAAGAGAGAATAAACCGCGTTGTGTGCGCGTAGTCCTCCATCGTCCTCCTCAAAGCATCCTGCGCCTCTTTTGTCAGCGCGTCGCACTCATCCAGATAAATTACCTTGAAGGGCACGTTTTCAAGGGCCTTTGTGCGCGCAAAATCCTTTACTTTTACTCGCACGACATCAATTCCCCTTTCGTCAGATGCATTTAGTTCTAAAATATTGTCGCGCCAGGTTTCTCCATAAAGCTCGCGGGATATTGCGATTGCTGCAGTCGTTTTGCCGACCCCGGCTGGCCCGGCAAACAAAAGGTGCGGCATGTTCTTGCTTGTCACGAAGGCCTGCAATCTATGTGTGATTTGCTCTTGGCCTTTGATTTCAGAAAGCTTCTGCGGCCGATATTTTTCCGTCCAGACATCCATACCAACTCGGAACAGCAAAGTCTTATAAGTTTTCTGATTGTGTAATAAACAACTATGAAAATCACAATACTAGGAGCGGGGGCGATGGCGTCTGCAATCTCGGTGCCAGCGGCGAAAAACGGTCACGAGGTAAGTATCTGGGGCACAGAATTTGATAAGGCAATAGTTGATGCATTGAAGGCAGGCCGGCCCCACCCCACGCTAAAAACACAGATAAAAGCAAATTTCTTCTATGAAACAGAATTGGAAGCTGCGTTAAAAGATTCAGAGTTAGTTGTATTTGCAGTTATCTCCTCTGGCCTGCGCGGCATCGCGCAAAAGGCAAAGCCATTCCTGATAAATCAAATCATAGTTAATGTTGCAAAGGGCTTTGACGGTGGCCAAACAATGATAGAAGTTCTGGAGCAGGAGCTGCCCAGCCTGCAGAAAGTCACGGTTGCCGGCCCGTCCATCGCATCAGAAGTTGCAGGCGAACAAGCAACACACGTTGTTTTTGCATCAAAAGAAAAAAGTGCAGCAAAATTATGCAAAAAGACTTTTCAGACAAAAAATTATCGAGTAGAGGTTTCAAACGACGCGATTGGCGCAGAGATTTGCTCCGCGCTGAAAAATGTTTATGCGATTGTGATAAATATTGGCAAGAATAACAACCATAAGTCTGCGCTCTTCGTGCAATCATTAGTTGAAATTGTAAAGTTTGCAAAGGCGTTTGGCGGCAAGAGAAAGACAGCTTATGGGCTTGCCGGCCTCGGGGACTTGCATGTGACTTCGCAGGGTGGGCGGAATGGCATGCTGGGCCAGCTCATCGCATCTGGCAAAAAACCGTCAGAGGCTCTCGCTGAATTGAAAGGAAAAAATGTTACTGTTGAAGGCTACGCAGCAACGAAAGCCGCATATGAACTTGCAAAGTCAAAAGGCCTGAAGCTACCGCTGCTCGAGGCGACTTACGCGATGCTGTATGAAGATAGAGGATTTGAGTTTTAATGCACCGTTATTTATTTAAACGGCAGAATTGAGTTTGTGTTATGGAATTAAAATACGACCTGCTCGCGCTCGAGCTTGAGATTCAGAAGTTCTGGGCCAGCAAGAAAATTTACCAAAAGCTGAAGAAGCTACGGGCAAAGGGCAAGAATTATTTTTTCCTGGACGGTCCGCCCTACACAACCGGCGCGATCCACATCGGTCACGCGTGGAACTATTCGATGAAGGATTGTTTCAGAAGATATCTGTGGATGCGCGGCTTTAATGTCGCTGACCAGCCCGGCTTTGACACACACGGCCTGCCAATAGAGCACAAAGTAGAGGTAAAACTTGGCATCAGGAGCAAGCAGGAAATTGTCACAAAAATCGGTGTGGAGAAATTTATCAAAGAATGTGAAAAATTTGCTTATGATAACATGCAGCCGATGATAAAAGATTTCCAGCGGCTTGGCATTTGGATGGATTGGGAAAATCCATATATGACTCTCAAAAAAGAATATTTGGAGGGTGCGTGGTGGGCACTCAAGCAGGCCTGGGCTAACGGCTTTCTCTATCAAGGCCTCAAGGTGACGACGTGGTGTCCGCGTTGTGCCACTAGCTTAGCGAAGCACGAGCTTGAATATGAAAAACTAAAAGATAATTCTGTTTACTTGAAATTCAAATTAGCAGGAAAGGAAAATGAGTATTTGCTTGTCTGGACGACGACGCCGTGGACAATTCCATATAATCTTGCGGTTATGGCCCACCCGGATGTTGAGTACGTGAAAACTAAAACTGGAAATGAAGTTTGGATTGTTGCAAAAGAGCTTGCAGCGAAAATTTTCGGAATGTTAAGCAAAGATTATGAAATTCTGGAAACAGTTAAGGGAAAAGAGCTGGAAGGCCTGCAATACGAACACCCTTTTGCAGAAAAAGTGCCAGCGCTAAAAGAATTGTTAAAACTTCGGTGGGCGCACCGCGTCGTGCTATCAGATAAATACGTAACTGTTCAGGATGGAACCGGTTTGGTTCACTGCGCGCCGGGCTGCGGCCCCGAGGATTTTGAAGTTGGGCAAAAGCATGGTCTGCCTGCGTACAATGAGCTGGACGAACACGGTTATTTTTCCAACAAGATGGGCGAGTTTGCCGGCTGGCGAGCCCGCACAGACGATGAAAAGTTCATTGCTGAATTTGAGAAGCTTGGTGTGCTTGTGCACAAGCTGAAATACGAGCACGAGTATGCGAATTGCTGGCGCTGCCACACCGATGTTGTTTACAAAGCGACGAAGCAGTGGTTCCTGAACCGGACAAAACTCAAGGAGTTGATGTTAAAAGAAAACCAGAAAGTCTACTGGACGCCTGACTGGGCCGGCCAGAAGTGGTTTGAGAGCTGGCTGGAAAATATCGAGGACTGGAATATTTCGCGACAGAGATTCTGGGGCATACCACTGCCGATCTGGATTTGTGATTCTTGCAAAGCGGAATTGGTTGTTGAATCATCTGCTGAATTAAAAAAGCTCGGCGGAAAAGTTCCAAAAGATTTACACAAGCCGTGGATTGATGATGTAAAACTAAAATGTGTGAAATGCAAGTTGCAGATGTCGCGCGTTCCAGATGTACTGGATGTCTGGCTTGACTCCGGTGCGTCGCCGTGGGCATCGACTGGCAACAAGGAAGCGGTTGCAGATTTTATCTTAGAAGGCAAGGACCAAATTCGCGGGTGGTTTAACTCGCTCATGTCACTGTCAATGGTCGCCCGCAAGAACGCGCCATACAAATCAGTATACATGACCGGGTTTATCATGGACGCGCAAGGCAGAAAGATGTCAAAGTCTCTCGGAAACATAATTTCTCCGTACGAAGTTGTGAATAAGTATGGCGCAGACGCGTTCAGATATTACGCAATTGGTGCGGCGAATCCCGGCCTGGATTTAAATTATAATTTCAAAGATTTAGAGGCCAGGAATAAAAATCTAAATGTTTTGTGGAATTCACACGCGTATTTGCTTAACTATGCAGAATTTTCAGAAAAAAATCCCGCCAAATTAAAATTAGACCGTAAAAAATTGTCTGCGGCTGAGCTCTATATCCTATCAAAACTGAATTCAACAATTAAGAAAGCGACAACGGCGTTTGAAAATCATTTCTTGAATGATGTGCCCGCGTTAGTTGAAGAGCTTTATGGTGACTTGAGCAGGTGGTACATAAAATCTGTGCGGGAGCAAGCCTCTGAGGAAGCAGTCTTGTATGCGATATATCGTGTGCTGTTTGATTCTATTAGGATGATGGCCACGCTTGCACCGCATCTTGCGGAGGCGATGTATCAGAATTTCCGCGAGGCGTTTAAGTTGAAAGAGGAATCTGTGCATTTGTTGGACTGGCCAGAGTATAACGAGAGCGAAATTGACATTGCGCTGGAAGAGGAGATGGGACACGTCAAGGCAGCAACGTCCTATTTGATGGCAGCCCGCGACAAGCTGCAGCGTGGTGTGAAGTGGCCGATCAAAAAAGCGTTTGTTGTCACAGCCGATGAAAAGTTTTCCAGCGCGGTGAAGAAGCATGCTGATATGGTAAAATTGCTGACCAACGTTGCTGAGCTGTCTATGCAGGCAGAGCATCCGAAGGGAATTTCCAGAACGGTGAAGGCGGACTACAATAAAATAGAAGCAAAATTCGGAAAAAGCTCGCCAGAAGTGATTGCCAAGATTGTCCAGATGAGCCCAGAATCTATTTTAACGCGTGTGGAAAAGTCCGGCAAGTACACATTCACGCTCTCGAATGGCGAGCCGGCCGAGCTTGTGCGCGATGATCTGACTATTCAGAGAACGATGCCGGAGAATTTGCTACTGCTCGAAATTGAAAATGTTTCAGTTTATCTCGATAAAGCAGAAAACGATAAGCTGCTCGCCTCGGGCTTTACAAGGGAGTTCGTCCGTGGCGTGCAGGCCCTGAGGAAAAAGGCGAGCCTGCAGAAGCCAGACAAGATTAATCTTGTAGTTTACGCCTCCAGCCGCGTGCAGACCTATTTGAAAGAGAATATCGCAGAAATCCAGCAGAAAGTCGGTGCGAAGTCAGTGCTGTTTGTCGCCGCGGCAGATGTGAAAAAGCGGAAGAACGCAGACAAGCTGGAAGTCCGCGGTGAAGCGATTGAGTTTGGGTTCTAATTTGTGGCTAGGCGGAACCTTTAAAAACCCTTTCATTTATAAATAGTTTATAAATCCTTTATAAACAGTTATGACGGGTTTAAAAATGGGGCAAAAAATGGCAGTTTCTAAAAAGGCTAAGGCAAAAACAAAAAAATCTAAAGACAAGAAAGGCGTTTATGCAACGACACAGAATGTTGTAGTTTCTGCTAACATACACCGCGACCTGCCGCTGGAAAAGCTGGCAACAAAGCTTGAGCGCGTTGAGTATAACCCCGAGCAGTTCCCCGGCCTGATTTTCAAAAATGATATTCCGAAATTCTCCGCGCTGCTATTCAGCTCTGGCAAAATAATCTGCACCGGCACGAAGAGCCTGCGCGAGGCGAAGATTGCGATCGATGTAATAATAAAAAAACTGAATGCAATTAGTGTGAAGGTGACTGGCGAGCCTGAAATCGAGGTACAGAACATGGTTGCTTCTGGTTCGGTCGGCGGAAAATTAAATCTGAATGAGATAGTTTTCAAGTTTGAAAATACTGAGTACGAGCCGGAGCAGTTCCCCGGCCTCGTCTACCACCTGCCGGAATCGCACATCACGTTCCTGCTGTTCGGCACAGGCAAGATCGTCGTGACCGGCGCAAAGTCAGAAAAAGAAATCATAGAGTCTGTCTATGTCCTAAGGGACCAGCTGAAGAAGGCAGATGAGCTGGGAGAACCTGTTTAGGTTTAAATGATAATACATATCGCCTTGTTTAAGTGGAAGAAAGGAACAACACAAAACAGAATAGATTCTGCCTTGGAACAAATTATAAAACTTAAAAATAAGTGCAACGGAATAACTAACATATTTTGTGGTAAGAATTACCACAAAGAGTCAAAAGGTTTTACGCATGGAGTTGTTATTCTGGCAGAAGATCAAAAATCTTTGGATTCGTACAGGCAACATCCAACTCATAAAGTAATTGCAAAAGACATTGAAAACATAGAAGAAGATGGAATAGGTTTTGATTTCAAAAGCATCGAACTGTAGGCTAAAGAATTATCTCTTTTAGTATAGAATTCTTTATATTAAGATTACTTAGGCACTATTCGGAGTGTGTGGGCTGGCATGCCATCTGACGAAGTTATAACAAAGTTCAGAAAGTTCATCGAGACTTTTTACTACAATAACCTGCTGAACACGGTCAAGAAAAACACCGGCGCCCTTGTTGTGGAGTTCAATGACATCGCAAAGTTCGACCTTGAGCTGGCCGACCAGCTGATAAATAATTTTGATGACATAGCAAAGGATGCAGAGGAAGCAATAAAACAATTTGACATACCGGAGGCGCAGTACCCGATAAAATTCAGGGTGATAAATCTGCCGAAGTCCGCTTTCCTGCCAATCAGGAACATCCGCGCTAAGAATTTGGGTAAACTCATAGAAACTGATGGGCTTATTCGCCAAGCTTCTGATGTCCGGCCAAAAGTTACAGTAACTGAGTACGAATGCCCGAACTGCGGCGCGATTTTAAGAGTTGATCAGGTCGGCTCGAAGTTGCGCGAGCCGTCAAGATGCTCGTGCGGCAGAAAAGGAAAGTTCAAGCTCTCGTCGCAAAGGCTGGTGGATGTCCAGCGACTTGTGGTAGAAGAGCCGCCTGAAACACTCGTCGGCGGCGAGCAGCCAAAACGCATGCAGGTTTTTGTAGAGAGCGATTTGTTAGACCCTGCACTGGAGAAACGCAGATACCCGGGCAATAAAATTAATGTTGTTGGGATAATCAAGGAGGTGCCGATAACACTAAAGACAGGCGGGCAGTCCACCACTTACGATTTGATGATTGAGGCAAACAGCCTCGAAACAATCGAAGAGGAGTTCGAGGAAATCGAAATCAGTGATGAGGATGAGAAGGCGATAAAAGAGCTGGCCGAGAAGCCAAACATCTATGAAAAATTGGTTGCATCTATCGCGCCCTCGATTTATGGTTACAATCGCATAAAAGAATCTATTGCGATGCAGCTTTTTGGCGGCATCAGGAAAAAACGGGAGGACGGCACACGTACAAGAGGAGACATTCATATTTTTTTGGTTGGTGACCCTGGCGCAGGCAAGTCCCAGCTTCTGCGGTATGTTGCGACGCTTGCACCTAAAGCAAGATACACGGCAGGCAAGGGTGCGTCAGCAGCAGGCATGACAGCAACAGTAGTACGAGATGAGTTCATGCACGGCTGGGCGCTGGAGGCTGGCCTGCTAGTTTTGTGCAACCGCGGCATCGCATGTCTTGATGAGTTGGATAAGATGGACGACCAAGACACGAGCGCGATGCACGAAGCGCTCGAACAGCAAACGGTTACGATTGCAAAAGCAAACATTCACGCAACACTGCGCGCAGAAACATCTGTCCTTGCTGCAGCGAATCCAAAGTTTGGCAGGTTCGACCCGTTCCAGCCAATTCCAAATCAAATACAACTGCCACCAACACTGCTGAATAGATTTGATTTGATTTTTACAATCAGGGATATACCAAATGTAGAACTTGACGAGAAAATCGCGCAGCATATTCTTGAAAACGCAAAAGACCCGGATGCGCGGAAGCCTGAAATTCCGCCGGAACTTTTGAGAAAATATATTGCATACACGCACCAGAAATGCTTCCCGAAGATGACATTGGGTGCGGTTGAGGAGATAAAAAATTTCTATGTCCAGCTCAGGTCGACTGCTGCAAAGGATGAGGCTGAAATAAAATCGATTCCGATTTCTGCGAGACAACTTGAGGCCCTTGTTAGATTATCTGAGGCATCGGCACGCATTCGGCTTGCCGATAAAGTCACAAAGGCGGACGCAAAGCGCGCGATCGAATTGTTGAAGGCGTCAATGAAAGAGGTTGCGTTTGATGTTGAGACAGGAAAGTTTGACATCGACAGAATTGCAACCGGAATCAGCGCGACGCAGAGAAGCCAGATTGCAATTATGCGAAAAGTGATTGACGCGCTCGCTGAGAAGGTAGGGAAAACTATTTTAATCGCGGATATCCTGACCGAAGCCGAGGCAGAGGGCATCGAGCGCCATAAAGCAGAGGAGATACTGGACAGCTTGAAGAAAAAGGGCGATGTGTTTGAGCCGAAGCCCGGATTGATAAGTAAGATTGG
>CAZUEL010000021.1:0-12005 GCA_964619325.1 Candidatus Woesearchaeota archaeon
GGCAGCCGCTGGCCAGCAGCCGGCACAAGCAGCCCATGCTTAAGCCACACGGAAATTGCGGACTGGTAAATAATGTCTTAACCGCCGAAGATGCAGCAAAATTTTCTGGCGCGCTCAATGGTCTTCAAAAGTTAGATGTTTCCGACGAACTGCTTCTTGATGCAAGAAACATCGCAAACGGATTTTACTCGCCGCTCGATGGATTTATGTGCAGTGAGGATTTCGATTCTGTGCTGAACTGCATGAGTTTGAAGGACGGCACGCTCTGGCCGATACCAATTGTTTTTGATTTATCAGTCGATGCCGCAAAACTAATTAAGGAAGGCTCGCAAATAATCTTAACACAAAATAATAAACCTATGGCGGTCATGCAAGTCAAAGAGAAGTTCAGATATAATAAAACAAAATATGCGCAGTGCGTTTTCGGCACAATAGATAAAGAACACCCGGGCGTTGCGCAGGTTTTTGCAAAGGGCGACGTGCTTATTGGCGGGAAAGTCCGTGTAATTGATAATAATTACGGTGAGTTCAACGATTTCGTTCTCACTCCGACCAGCGCACGCAAACTTTTCTCGGAAAAAGGCTGGCGCTCTGTTGTTGCATTTCAGACAAGAAATCCGCCGCATAGAGCGCATGAGTATTTGCAGCGCTGCGCCCTGGAAATTGTTGATGGGCTCTTGATAAACCCTGTAGTTGGAAAAAAGAAGGCGGGTGAGTTCAAGGATGAAATAATCTTGGACACATATAAACGCATTGTTGAAAATTATTTGCCGGCCAGCCGTGCGTTTCTCGGGGTGCTGCCGCAAAACATGAGGTATGCTGGCCCCAAAGAGGCGATCCTGCACGCAATAATCAGAAAAAATCTCGGATGTACACACTTTATTGTAGGCCGCGACCATGCGGGCGTCGGCAATTACTATGGAACTTACGAGGCGCAGCAGATTTTTGATGGAATTGAAGATATTGGCATAAAGATTTTGAAGTTCGAGAACTCATATTACTGCAAATTGTGCGGCCAGTTCGGCACAGACAAGACCTGCCGGCACCCAGACTCAGAGAAGATAATGCCAAAAGGCACCATAGTTAGAGAAATGATAAAAACAAAAACTATGCCTAAATTAGAATTTATGCGGGCAGACATCGCAAAAATAATTTTAGAACACCAAAATCCATATATTACATAAAATTTAGAAAGTGTTTTAAGTCTTTTGTTTCAAATATTTGCTGGGGTGTGTGATATATGACTTTAATGGTACTTGGCGCAGATGGTTACCTAGGCTGGCCGCTTGCAATGCGCTTTGCGATGAAGTATGATGAGCCAGTCGTTGGTGTAGATAATTTCTCGCGGCGCCGGCGTGTGTGGGAGATGGGTTCTGATTCGATAACGCCGATTCAAGACATGGCCGTGAGAACATTGGTGTTTAAGCAAATCACCGGTAGGGAAATTAAGTTCGAGCACGGCGATATGTGTGATTATGAGTTCGTTGAGAATTTGATTAAGAAATATAAGCCGCGCGTTATTGTACACTTTGCCGAGCAGCCGTCCGCGCCTTATTCGATGGTAGATGCAAAGCATGCTGTTGAAACACATGAGAATAATGTGAATGGAACATTGAATTTACTCTTTGTGCTGAAGAAATTTGCGCCAGACTGTCATTTAATCAAGTTAGGGACGATGGGTGAATATGGCACGCCAGGCGTTGACATACCAGAAGGATTTTTTGAAATTGAGTATCGCGGCCGCAAGGCGACGCTGCCATTCCCAAGGCAGGCCGGCTCGTTCTATCACCAGACGAAGGTGCATGACAGCAGCAACATTTTGTTTGCATGTAAGATTTGGGGCTTGACATCAACTGATATAATGCAGGGCGTTGTCTATGGCACGCGCACCGAGGAGACCACACTTGATCCGCGCCTCGTAACGAGGTTCGATGTTGACGAATCCTTTGGTACCGCAGTCAACAGATTCTGTGCGCAGGCAATCATAGGAATGCCGCTAACTCCGTATGGTAAGGGCGGGCAGACGCGCGGTTACTTAAACATAATAGATACGATGCGTTGCATTACAACGTTGGTTGACAATCCGCCACAAAAGGGTGAATACCGCGTCGTCAATCAGCTGACAGAAGTCTTTTCAGTGTTGCAGATCGCGCAAAAAGTAAAAGATATCGGTGACAAGCTTGGCTTGGGCGTTAAAATCGAGCCGATACAAAATCCGCGCGTCGAAGCTGAGGAACATTACTACAACGTAGATTACAAAAAACTTAAGGAGCTCGGCTTCACTCCGATAAAAACAATGGATGAGTCGATTCAGTATATGCTGTCCGACCTGCTTCCGAACAAACAGCGCGTGCTGGAACATAAAGAACAGATAATACCAAAAATAACTTGGAGAGAGGGCTTGCCAAAATAAAATGAAAGTTGCAGTAACTGGGGCGGCCGGCTACATCGGAGGCATGGTCTGCCGCAGGCTTCTGGAAAATGGTTTTGAGATTATCCCGGTTGACAATCTTTGTGCGAATAAGGTACAGTCAATCGATGGCAGGCAAGTTGTCAATGCAGACATAACAAATCCGCAGCAGATTTTTTCAGTTTTGAAAGATGCAGATGCAATCATACATCTGGCTGCAATTCCCGGCGTTGCGCCCTGCAATGAGCGGCCGGTGGAAAGCTTTACCGCAAATGTGATTGGCACGCAAAATCTTTGTGGTGTATCGAAGGAAACTGGGGCAGGCATCATATTTGCTGCGTCGATGGCAGTTTTCGGCGAGCCAGAGGTTTTTCCGATAACTGAGAAGGCGAAAATGAAACCTACTAATACATATGGTAAGCAGAAATATCTTGCGATGAAGTTTTTGCTTGAGTGTGCAAAGCTATACGATTTTCCAGCACTCGCATTTTTGAAAAGCAACATCTATGGAACTTATGAGATGAATGGCGCGACGGTGATAAAACCAACCGCAGTAAATTTGTTTTTGCAGAAGGCAAGGGCTGGCGAGCCAATCACAATTTTTAAGCCGGGCACGCAGGCCCGCAATTTTATTCATGTTTCTGATGTTGCGGATGCGTATGTTCTCGGCGTGAAGAAAATGAACACAGCAAAAAAGCCGCGCGCGATTAATATTGCACATCAGGAACTTTCTGTGATGGGTATTGCTGAGCAGATAAAACAGGCGTTCGCTGCAAAAAAAGGTAAAGAGGTAAAAATAGAGCTTGTGGACAATCCGCGCAAGGATGAGGTTGTTTCGGAGGCGTTCTCGATTGATACCGCGCTGGCAAAAAAGTTCCTCAGATTCGAGCCGAAAATAACACTTCAGAAATTTTTAGAGCGTGAGATTTAAATGGTATTAGGTGCAATTTTAGTTGGAGTTGCTACGTTGTTTTTATTATACTTCATGGGCGGCAATGCCGCAGGCCATGTGACTGGCCCGCTGGTTGGCGGCCGCGTGCTTAAATTCAGGAAAGCAGTTATTTTTTCTGCGGTTGCGGTTTTTGCCGGTGCGCTGTTGCAGGGGCACGTGATACGCGCGGTTGTTGGAAAGGGCATAGTTTCAAATCTTCAAGTTGATTCGCTCGGCGTTACTATTGTTTTGCTTTCCGCAGCGGTTTGGGTTTGCCTTGCAACAATAATGGGCTGGCCGGTTTCGATATCACAATCAACAATTGGTGCGGTCATAGGCTACGGCCTCGTCGCACACGCCGCGATTAATTGGTATCGTGTTGCAACAATATTTGGCGGCGTTTTACTTAATCCAATTCTTGCGGCCGGCCTGACGATGTTAATTTATGCCTGCTTGTATAGATTTTTTCCGTCAGATGATGCTGAAAAAAGCAGCATGTGGTCGATACCACTTTTGTTGAGTACTGTTTATGCTAGCTATACTCTTGGCGCGAATACATTTAACAGTGTCGTAGGTGTTGCTGCGAATGTTATTAGTGCAAACTGGTTACTCGTTGCAGGAACAATCGCCCTGGCGCTGGGAATTCTTATTTTTGGCAAAAGAGTTATAAGAACCGCAGGTTTCGAAGTGACACATCTTAATCCGATGACCGCGTTTATAATTCAGCTTTCCGGCGCACTGGTCTTGCATGGCTTTATTTATCTGGGCATACCCAGTACTGCAACACTCGCTGTGATCGGCGCAACCTTCGGAGTTGGCATATTCAGGAAGCTGAAAGATAATGTGCAAAAACAGTCTGTTGTGCAGTTGTGGCAGGCTATGCCAAATCAACGCAAAAGCACGATGTTAAAAATACTTTTCGCGTGGTTTGTTACCCCATTGTTTGTGGCCGGACTGGCTAGTATGCTGTACTGGACTGCAAAAACAATTATTATTGTTTAACACCTGCTACATTCTACGTTCGAGGTGCCTTATTAAAAATATGGCAAGTATAGCAATCGGAACGGCCAGCAGTAACGCGGACATGCCTCTACCAACAAAATAACCGAAAATAATCCCAACTATCAGCAAACTAACCTCTTCTATTGTCAATGCACTCCGCCCATTAGCTTTAGGTCTAGCCATTTTAGAATGGTGCTGCAGCTGGCGCGGGGCAGAACATACCTGCCGGCAGATATCCGTTGTTGAGCCCCCACCAAGCGATAAACAAACCGATTATGATACCGATTAAAATTATGACTAAGTCTAGTCCGCTTGCCATGTGCATCATCTGTCCCTTTCTATTAAAACCTATGGCCATGTTACACCGAACTAATGTTCAGGCTGGCGTATATAAACGTGATTAATAACTAGATGAAGGTAACGTTAAGTATATTTTCTCCACGTCTTGCTGCACTTAGTACATCTAAAGAACTGTGTCCCTAAGACTCAAGGGGTTCTGCCCCTTAGTTATCGCTGAACAAGTTCAGCGGAATGTTTCTATCGCAACATCTTAGTCACTTCTGAACCCCGTGTCGCATCGCTACGCGATGCAACTAAAACTAAGTATACTTACGCCAAGTTTTACTACATTTAGTGCACCTGAAGAACTGTGTCTCAGGCTCGTCAGTCCCGCGGGTCTGCTCGCTCCACCAATAGGCTTCCTTGTTTCCGCAGGCCGGGCAGGTTGCATCGGTTAAGGGCATCGTATCCTTGATCTCCTTGCCCGTCTTCTTGACCCGCACGCGCTTCTCGGCAGAAACCTCTTTTATTATGATTTGCTCTGCCTTCGCCCGCGCACCGCAATTCGGGCAGGCCACCGTCTTGCCTCCCTTGTTCGGAAGCATTAGCGTGCCGCATTTCTCACAAAACTCCATAGTGGTTCTCAGTTTCCAATTCTCTGGTTCAGCAATATAAAAGCTTTACGCAAAAACTTTTTTATACAACTCGCGATCGATCTTACTAAAGTCCTGCACAAAGTCGGCCAGAATCTCAACTTCGTCACCTGTGCCCATCACCTTGCCGAACACGCGGACATACTGGCCTTCCTTCAATCTCTCAAAGGCTGGCTGGTCATTCATCAGCACTAGCACGCGGGCATCTGCATCATCTACAATAAATGACTCGGTTTCTGCTGTCTTGTTAATTATTGTTCCAACAAAGGAAACGCGGCCCAGATTTTCTTTCAAATCCTTGACTCGCACTTCGATCGCCGGTGCACGCCGGATGATTTGTTTTGGTTGTTCTTCGTCAGCCATAATTCTTTAAAATCGCATTAGTATAAATGGTTTTCTGTAATAGAATAGTTACTTCCTCTGTCTCTGCCTTGCCTGCTCTTGGTACGCCTTCCACTTCTTGTAATAATCTGGATAATAATATCCGTAGTACTGCTTGACGTACTCATCCCAGGTCTGTGCCCTTGCCTGCGGTTGGGTGGTCTGCGGCTGCAGCGGCTTTACTGGCCCTTCCTCTTCCATTCCAGGCGGGCGGAACTTTGTGAAGTAAAACAGCGCGCCAAGTGTTGCGCCAACTACAACAATCACCAAAATCGCAGCAGGTTTATTCTCTCCACTAACTGCAGCAACTAGCGAACCTGTTAAGGACGTAGTCTTATTCTCTAACTGCGGCGCGGCCGATTCTGCAGGCACTTCACTTGCTTTCACTTCTTGTGTTGGGGCCTGCGCTGCTATTTTCGCAGCAACAGTTTTATCTGCATAGCTTACAGTTATCTCCGAATCGAGCGCTTTGATATCCCTGCCGCCGGAGTTCCATTTCACCGAAATTGCCTTTTCATTCGCGGCAGGGACTACTGCGACGTCGGATTTTATTGTGTCTAATGTTACTCCATCCTTCATTATTTTTACTTCTGCTGTTGCAGTGATATCCTCAATCCACTTGTTCTTCAGGCCAATCAGGAATTCTACTTCATCGCCGGACTGGATTGCGGTTGACTTTACTATCTCCAATGTTTTCGAGCCGACTGTGAAGTCTGCTGTGGCCTGCTCCTCTTTGTTATCGTACTTCACGACTGCGGTTGACTTATACCTTCCTGGATCTGTTGCAGTCCAGATCGCGGTTAAATCCTTCGTGCTGCCAGCCGCCAAATCAGATGCGGTTGACAGGTTGACTGCCTGCAAAAGCAAATTATCTTTATCAAAAACAGTTACTTTACCTGATGCGAAATCAATTGTCGCATTGCCAGTGTTCTTCACGACCGCTGTAAATGTAACTGCACTGGCTGCACTCTCCGGACTTAACGCGGTAAATGTGACCGCTGCAGACTTGATTTGCGGCAGCGAGTAGTTTACAATAAATGTTCGTATCTCCGAGCTCACATTTCCCTCAAATACCTGCACCTCATATTTCCCATTTGCTAAAATCAGGTTTTTTGTCCAACTTTTGGCAGAGCCATCCATCGTGTAGTTAGACAAAGTTCCATTGCTGTTGCCATCGCGGCCAAAGATTGTCCGCAAAATTGGATTCACGCTGGCTGTCAGAGCAAGCTCAGCACCAACTGAGATTTGGCTTGTTGTCGCAGTTGAGCCGTTTGCAGGTGTTGGTGAAACAAAACTTACTGACTGCGTTGTTAGAGTGGTGTTTGTCTGGTTCTGAGTTTGGTTCTGTTGACCTTGCTGTGGTGCTAAAATTGTGAAAATCCGTTCCTCTGTCTTTGCGCCCGGCGTAAAAATTTGTGCGGAGTAGTTACCTGGAGTTAAGTTAGTTTTTGTTATCCACCAAGTCGTGCCGTTGCCGACCATGGTCTCATTTACAGAGTTCCACCCGAGGCTGGCAACACTTGGCAAGGCCAAAGCCGCCCAAACAGAAACTTCAGTGTCAGTTAGTTGCGCCCCGTTTGCAGGCGTCGGCGAGATAAATTCTGCAATCTGCTCAACGCGGCCGTGGTAGATTTGATACGTTGCTGTGTAAGTAACGTTTGTGCCATTGTCAAATATCGCGTTATCGAATGTGATTGTTGTTGATGTGCAACGGCCATTTGTCAGAACTTCATCTGAGGTTGTGAAATTAATATTTGTATTGTTGTGCCGCAGCAGTACGCCGTCCGCACAGCTGGCCGGCCTGAAAACGCCGAACGGCACCGAGGCGGAAACCTGCTGCTCTGTGTTTGTTGCATTCACTTCAGAGAGGAATTCCCAGTCTGCTCCGCCGCCCGAGAAAAATGCGCCGGTGATTGTTGCAGGATGCCTGACTAAAAGCACTGCAACCAGCAGGACGACAAGCAGGCCAAGAATAGCAAACGAATGCCACTTTGGGTTTATTTCGTTTTGAGGCCACACCGAATCTATTGCCTGTGATTTCCAGCCCATCTCCTGCAGTTGCCGCTTGACCGCAGACTTTGAGTGGCCGGCCGCCTTCGCGCCCATTACGTAGGCCTTCAGCCGCTCTAGATTCCTCATCCGCCTGCCTGTGGAATGAACTGGCTCTATGACCATACTTACTTCTCACACCTCAATTTAAGATAATAGCTAATACTATATTTAAAGATATTCATATACCTCATTTAAACAATCTCCTTAACTGCGCCTCGATGTTAGGGTGGCTTATGTACCGCTCACGCAGCAGCTTAACCGCCGCGCGGATAGCATCCACCTCTGTGTTGAACTCGCCGGCCTTGACTAACTTGTGCAGGAATAGCCAGTCCTTCTCTGGAAATCTTACCGTTGTCCTAAACTTACCTGGCATCTTTGGGCACCTTCTGGCATTCAAGGGCACCCATGGTTTATAAATATTTCCCGCTAGAATAATATGGCCTTATAGGCACAAAACTGAAACATTTATAAGGGCGCGATTTGGAGTGAGATTTTACGTTGGAAGTGTGAGAGAAGTGAAAACATACATTCGTAACTTGCATCTTCAGGGGTTCAAGTCCTTTGGCCGCAAGACCGACTTAGAGTTCTGCCATGGCCTGAACGCAGTCATCGGGCCGAACGGCAGCGGAAAATCTAACATACTTGACACACTTTGTTTTATCCTCGGCCGGATGTCATCTAAGGACCTGCGTGCGGAAAACTTCTCAGACTTAATTTTCAAGCGAAAGACGCAGAGCGCCGGCGAGGCAGAAACTGCAATCCACCTGGACAACTCAGGCAGTGTTTTCCCTGTCGACTCAAAATCTGTAGAAATAAGAAGAAGAATAAAGAAGGACGGCTCGACACAATACAAAATCAACGGGCGAAATGCAACGAGGCAGGAAGTCCTTGAGCTTCTCTCTTTAGTCAGAGTTCACCCGGAGGGCCACAACATTATTTTACAAGGCGACATCGCCCATTTCGTGGATATGAAACCCTTGGAGAGGCGGACCTTGATTGAGGAGATCGCCGGCATCGGCGCGTACGAGGAGCGAAAGAACAAGGCGCTGTCAGAGCTTAGCAAGGTCGAAGACAAGCTGAAAGAAGCACACATCATCCTCTCACAGAAAGAAGAGTACATGAAAAATCTTGAAGACGAGAAGCTCGGCGCGGAAAAATACAAGAGTATGCAATCAGAGCTGAAGGCAGTCCAGGCCGCGGAAATACAGATGCGCCTCGACTTAGTCAACGGCCGAAAAAACAAGGTCCTCTCTGAAATAGAAAAGCGAGACAACACAATAAACCAGTCAAAGCTCGATTTAGAAATTTCAAAAAAGAAGATTGAAACACTGAGGGATAACATCATAAAATTAGAAAAACAAATTGAGAAGAAGGGCGGCGAGGAGTCCCTAGAGCTGCAGAAATCAATTGAGGTACTTAGGATAGGCGCGGAAAAATCCCGCACCCTTATCGCTGCATCACATAATGAGATTCAACGTGTGGACAGCCGGCGCACAGACTTGCAAAAAAACCTGACAGATATAGAGGAGAAAATTTCTGAAACACAAAAGGAACTTGATTCACTGAAAAAACAGCGGGCCACATTTTCAAAAAACTCGGGCGATGAGGCCGACAGTGCCCTTGCTGAAATAAACGCACAGATTGGAAAATTTGACTCTGAAATTTCGAAATTAAATTCCGAGCGCGATAATTTAGTAACAAAAAACCACGAATTAAACACAGAAATTAAACTGATTGAGCAAAAAATTGATGGCCTGGAAAAACAATTTAAGGTTTTGAGTTCTGACACTACGCTTGGTGATTTACAGATATCAAAAACAAAGTACAAAAAACTTGTTGAGGAAATCAACGCCCTTGCAAACCGGGATTCAAAACTTGCCCTCGATTTAGGTAACTTGCGCAAAGAGCTTATTTCAAAAGAAGAAGAGCTTGCCAAATCGCGCGTGCACCATGGCGCTGCGCAGGAACTTATGCAGCGCGACCGTGCCATTAAAGAAATTTTCAGTTTAAAGAAAAAAATCTCTGGAATTTTGGGAACCATAGCAGAACTCGGCAAGGTCGACAAAGAATACGAAGAGGCACTCAAAGTCGCGGCGGGCAACCGCATGAAACACATCGTCGTTTCTGATGTGGACACCGCTATCAAGGCACTGCAGGCCCTGAAAGCCGCACGGGCTGGCATCGCGACATTCCTGCCGCTGAACAAAATACAGGTGCCCGCAGAATCTGCAGACAGGGAGATTTTGAAGAAGACTGGTGTGCTTGGCCTTGCCTCAGAATTAATAACCTGCGAGTCAAAATACAAGCCCGTTTTCAGGTATGTTTTCAGAAACACGCTCGTCGTCAAGGACATAAACATTGCAAAATCATTGGGCGTTGGAAAATACAGATTGGTCACGCTTGAAGGTGATTTATTCGAGCCGACTGGCGCGATCACCGGCGGCTTCCGCGACAAAGGCGTCGGAATTGGTTTCGAACGCACCGATTTATCTGGAGCGATCGTAAAGGTTGAATCCGATCTAGCATTAATCCAGAAAAATGTTTTGCAGCTTGAAAGCGAGCGCGGCAAAATAGAAGTGCAGATTGCAGACCTCCGGCGCGAAAAAGCGGAATTGGAAGGCAGGGCAGAAGTCGTGAAGGCGCTCAGCAAACAGGCCGAGCCAGACGCGCTCGAGAAGGAAATTAATTATTTGAGAGATTCACAAAAAGAGTTAGAAGAACAATTTGCCGCATCTGAAAAGGAGATGAAAACACTGCAGGCAAATCTTGACGATAAAACATCTGAACGGGATGCGCTGCGGGGAAGGCTAACCACTATGACTTCGGGCAAGGGCAAGACTGCACTCGAAGAAACGCAGGCAAAACGGACGGAGATAGAATCACAACTTGCCGCGGCAGCCGCAACACTGGAAAACGCGCTGCAGCCGGAGCAGGAAAATATCTCCCGCGTCCTGAAAGAGCTTGACAAAGAGCGGAAAACATTTGAAAAACAAATTGACAGCGAGGACGGGAGCCTGAAAAAATTCGAGAAACAGATTGATGATAAAGAAAAAGAGCAGGAACACTTCCATGGCAAGCTCAAAGAACTTATCTCAGAAAAGAACGGAGCAAGCGTCCATCTGCGCGATGAGGAAAGCGGCTTGAACAAAGTCCAGTTCGAGATTGCAAAATCCGAGAACGAGCGCAACTCATTGAACATCGAGAAGGCGCAGCACGAGGCAGAGTTCACCGTCCTGAAACAGGAGCTCGAGCCGTTTGCAGACATCAAAATTGCTGAGGGGATAAAAAATCTTGACGAGGCAAAACGCCGCATCAAATCGCTGAACGAAAAATTAACTTCCTTGGGAAATGTGAACATGCGCGCGCTTGAAGTATTTGAAGCTGTGCAAGAAGAGTACAAGAACTTGGCTGGCCGGCATGGCAAGCTCGCTACTGAAAAATCTGACATATTGAACATGATTGACGAAATAGAAAAGAAAAAGAAGGATGCGTTCATGGGTGCATACGACGGCGTATCCGGCCACTTCACTGGCTTGCATAAGAAGGTTGCAACAAAGAACTTTGCGGTCCTCGAGCTCGAAAATCCGGACAAACCATTCGAAGGCGGCGTAACTGTCAAAATAGTAGATGAAAAAGGCCGCAGGACATCACTTGCATCGCTGTCCGGCGGCGAGAAAACCCTTGTCGCGCTTGCATTTATATTCGCGATTCAGGAGCATGAGCCCGCCCCATTCTACCTGCTGGATGAGATTGACGCGGCGCTTGACAAAGTGAATTCGGAAAAGGTTGCAAAGCTATTGAAAGAATATTCGCGGCGCGCCCAGGTAGTTGTAATCACGCACAACGATTCCGTCATCTCAGAGGCAGACCAGATTTACGGAGTTAGCATGACCAAGGAAGGCCTGTCAAATGTGGTTAGTGTGAAGATTTAATAATATATCAATCAACATATTAAATATGAACTCTTCAGAATTAATAACAAATGCAAAGAAAGTAATTAATGACATTTTATACATCACCATTGCTACGTCAGATAGAAATAATCAACCTTGGAATTCTCCAGTTTATTCTGCCTTTGATAAAAACTATAATTTTTATTGGGCGTCTTGGAAAGAAAACCAACACTCCAGAAACATAAAAGAAAATGAAAAAGTTTTTGTCGTGATTTATGACTCCACTGCTCCGGAGGGCACTGGTTTTGGGGCTTACATGCGAGGTAAAGCTCGGCAATTAGAAAAGAAAGATATCTTAGAAATAATAAAATCACTGAAATTACTTTATTCAAGAAAAAGTAAGA
>CAZUEL010000021.1:12015-12405 GCA_964619325.1 Candidatus Woesearchaeota archaeon
AAGTAAGAAGCCAAGACGCCCCGAGGAGTTTTTAGAATTATTACCAAGACGAATTTACAAATTCACACCAGAACAAGTGTGGGTAAATTCCGAAGGCAATGTGAAGGGCAACTTTGTTGATTCGAGAATTGACATTACTTCAGACATTTTAAAAAAATAAATATTACGACACAAAACTCCCACTCGTAGTCAGCTCGCCAGAGAAGTCAATGGTGAACGTGAATGCCTTGCCACCGCCGTACTTTGTTATGTCGCAATCCGAGTTTGCGGTTGACAGCGAGACACTTTTCAATTGTCCGATGTCTATTTTCACATCCGCACCGCAGCCCGAACAGCCAACCGACTTGCCGGTTCCGCTCCAGTCTGTTGAGCAAACTACCACTTGGTCTG
>CAZUEL010000022.1:0-12184 GCA_964619325.1 Candidatus Woesearchaeota archaeon
TCAATCAGAGTTCGAAACTCTACCGCGGGCAGAAGGGCCAGAAACAAGCAATGGGTGTGTATGCTCTCAACTATCTAAACAGAATTGACACTGCGGTTAACTTGCTGCACTACCCGCAGAAGCCACTAGTACGCAGCATAACACATGAAGTTTTCGGCAACGAATTATCAGCAGGCCAGAATGTTGTCATCGCGGTAATTGATTATGAAGGGTACAACATGTCTGATGCGCTTGTGGTAAATAAGGCGTCATTGGAACGCGGTTTCGGCCGCTCAACATACTATCGGCCGTACATCACGGAGAAGCTGAGATATCCTGGCGGACAAGTCGATGAAGTGTGCATCCCGACAAAAGATGCCCAAGGTTACACGCTTGAGAAAGATTATCGATTTATTGACCAGGACGGCATCACATACCCAGAAGTCGAAGTACGCGGCGGCGACGTTCTGATTGGAAAGACATCACCACCAAGATTCCTCGGAAAGCTGGAGGCGTTCAGCTCTGTCGCAAATGTTCGCAAAGATACCTCGGTCCGCGTGAGATATGGCGAAGGAGGAATGGTCACAAAGGTTGTTGTCACCGAGAGCGAGGATGGAAGCCAGCTCATCAAAGCCGAACTGCGAGACACAAGACAGCCGGAAATCGGCGACAAATTCTCTGCAAGAGCCGGCCAGAAGGGAGTTATCGGTTTGATAGTAAATCCAGAGGATATGCCATTCACGCAGTCTGGCGTTGTGCCAGACATTTTATTCTCACCGAACGGCCTGCCTAAGAGAATGACCGCAGGCCACATGATAGAATGCCTCGGTGGAAAAGCAGCTGCACTTCGGGGCGAGCATGTTAATGGCACATCGTTCCAGAGTGAGTTCATCGGCGACATGAGGGCGCAGCTGCTTGCCCTAGGCTTCAGAGACGATGGCACAGAAGTTTTGTACGATGGCAGAAGCGGCAGGCAATACCCAGTCAGGATTTTTGTTGGATCGCTTTACTACAACAGATTGAAGCACCAGGTTGCAGATAAGGTACAATCGAGAACGCGCGGGCCAGTTGCGCTGCTCACGAGACAGCCAACAGAGGGCAAGGCAAAGGAGGGCGGCCTGCGCCTTGGAGAGATGGAGAAGGACGTTTTTGTAGCGCATGGTTCATCGCTGTTGATGAAAGAGCGCTTTGACTCTGACAGGGCGATAGTCTGGCTCTGCGATAAGTGCGGCGACAATGCTATCTTCGACAGCTACAAAAACAAAGCGCTCTGCCTGAACTGCGGCGAGAAAAACAAAGTATTTCCAATCGAGATGTCTTATGCATTTAAACTATTCCTAGATGAATTGCGGGCGATGCACATGCGGCCAAAATTAATTTTGGAGGATAAATACTAATCATGGCAGATGAAGTAGTAACCAAACGGATTGCAAGCATTGGATTTGGAGTTGTCTCGCCAGGCATGATTAAAAAAATCGCAACAATAAACGTGGTCAGCCCGGAGCTCTATGATGCGGACGGTTACCCTGTTGAAAAGGGTTTGATGGATCTCGGTATGGGCGTCATCGACCCTGGCCTGCGCTGCAAGGTTTGCGGCGGAAGACTGCGGGACTGCCCCGGACACTTTGGCTACATCCAGCTGGCGAAGCCAGTCATACATGTTTCGTTTGTCGGCAAGCTGCTTGATGTTTTGAGGGGCTTCTGCCCGCACTGCGGCAGGATTTTGGCGATTGAAGCGAAGGCGCAGGAGTGGAAGCAAGACATAGACCGCATAAAGAAAGAGAACAACATAGACGCGCTCCGCGACCTGCAAAAATCAATTCATAATAACTTAAAGAAAGTAAAGAAATGCCCGTACTGCAACGAGAAGGTCATCGAACTCAAACTTGAGAAGCCTACGACATTTTACGAAGGTGATGTGAGAATCTGGCCGGAAAATATTCGCGAGCGCTTAGAGAAAATACCAGACGAAGATTTGGCAATAGTTGGTTTCGACGCACACGGGGCTAGGCCAGAGTGGCTCATACTAACAATGCTGCTCGTTCCACCTATCACGATGCGGCCATCCATCACACTCATCACTGGCGAGCGTTCAGAGGATGACCTCACGCACAAGCTGTCCGATATAGTCAGGGTTAACCAGCGGTTGATAGAAAACATAAACGCTGGCGCACCAGAAATTATAATAGAAGATTTGTGGGATTTGCTGCAGTACCACGTGACAACATACTTTGACAACAAAGTCGCGCAGGTCCCGCCGGCAAGGCATAAGACGAACAGGCCACTGAAAACTCTGGCGCAGAGGCTGGCAGGCAAGGAGGGCCGTATCAGGTACAATCTCGCAGGCAAGCGCGTAAATTTCTGTGCACGTTCTGTCATCACACCAGACCCATTCATGAGCATCGACGAAGTTGGTGTGCCGATGGTAATCGCTTCGGAACTCACTATGCCCGAACGCGCAACGGAGTGGAACTTGGCGTGGCTCAAGGATTTCATAAAGAACGGCGATGTTTACCCCGGTGCAGCTTATGTTATCACACTGGATGGCAAGCGAAAGAAAATTACAGAAGATACAAAGGAACAGATTCTCACAGAGATTGCGCCTGGTTGGGTTGTTGAGCGCCACTTGTTGAATGGCGATGTTGTTCTGTTCAACCGCCAGCCAAGCCTGCACAGGCTGTCGATAATGGGACACCGTGTAAAAATTCTTGGCGGCAAGACTCTGCGGAGACATCCGGCAACGACAACGCCGTACAATGCAGACTTCGGCGGTGACGGGATGAACCTGCACGTGCCACAGACAGAGGAAGCCCGCTCGGAAGCAAAAAACATACTCGCGGTTGGCAGGCAACTTGTCACGCCACGATACGGACTGAGTATCATAGGCGAGCGTGAGGACACTCTCGTTGGCCTTTATGTTCTGACAAATAAATTCAAATTAAATAAAACACAGGCCGCCGAAATTCTCATCGCAACAGGCATAGATGCAGACTTACCGGAACCAGCGGAAAAAGAGCTGTGGGACGGTAAGCAGATTGCATCACTGGCACTGCCAAGCGATTTGAATTACGAACACATAAGTGACGAAGGTGAGGTTGAACTGTCAATCAAGGATGGTCAGATAAAGAAGGGCATAATCACAAACGATTTTGTTGGTTCAGAGGGCGGCAAGTTGTTGCACTTTATGTACAAGCAGTACGGCCCAGAAAAAACAAGGGACGCTGCGGACAGGTTGAATGCGCTGGGACTAGCAGTTGTAAGAATGTTCCCATATACGTTCTCTTTCTCGGATTTGGATCTGAGCAAGAAGGCAAAGGAAAAGATTACTGAGCACCTGCAAAATGCAAAGAGGGAAGTTAAGAAAATATTGAAGCAGTACAAGGCCGGCGAGATAGTTTCAATTCCAGGCAAGACAATGAAGGAGACACGCGAGGCGATGATACTAAACGCGCTCAACAAACTGAGAAGGCCTGTCGGTGAAATTGTCAGTGAAGAGGCAACAGAAGAGAATAATCTTGTTTTGATGTCAAAGTGTGACATGGCTTCAATCAATAACTTAGCTATGATTTCTGGCTTTGTCGGCCAGCAGGCCCTGCGTGGCAAGCGAGTGCACCTTGGCTACACGGGAAGAACGCTGCCGCACTTCTCGGTTGGCGATCTCGGCCCGAAGTCGCGTGGATTTATCGAGCACGGTTATGGGGATGGCATGGACCCAATAGAGATGTTTATGAATTCGGTAGTTGGCAGAGACTCATACATGGATACGGCAATGAGAACGCCAAAATCCGGTTACATGCAGCGCAGGCTGATCAACGCACTACAGGACCTGCACGCGAGTTATGATGGCACTGTGCGTGACTCTGGCCACAAAATTGTGCAGTTCGCCTTCGGTGGCGACAGTGTTGATGTTTCAAAATCATTCGGGGGGGCTGTGACAAATGTCGGAACAAAGTAACGCGGTTGGCGATTGGCTTAAGACAGAATTGCCCGAAGATGTAGTTGCAAAAATAGAAAAATATGCAAAAGAGAATAAACTCTCTGAGAAGGAGAAGCAGGCCAACCTAGAGCTGGCAAAACAATTCTACTTAAACATGCAGGTAACGCCCGGCGAGGCGGTTGGCATAATCGCCGCGCAATCAATAGGTGAGCCAGGCACGCAGATGACTATGAGAACACACCACTTTGTTGGTGTCGCTGAACTCAACGTTACGCTCGGCCTGCCACGAATCATCGAAGTGCTCGATCTAAGAAAAGAGCCAAAAACTCCATCGATGCTCATATATCTGAACGAGCCGCACAACAAAACGCGCGAGGCCGCCGAAAAAATTGCAGGCAAGCTCAAACAAGTTAAGCTCGGCGAGTTGACAAAAGAAATATCTTTAGATTTAGTAAACTTCCTGATCAGCCTGAAATTTGATAAGGATGAGCTGGCCAGGCACGGCGCGAGCCTGGAAACTATTCATGAAACACTTACTCGTGGATTAAGAACGTTCGTCGTGGACAAGGGTGGCTCTACGATCACGATAACGCAGAAGACACGCGACATCAAGAAACTTTATAGAATTAAGGAAAAATTGAAGACGTTGCCGGCATCTGGAGTCAAGGGCATAACCCACGTCCTTGTAATAGAGCGGAGCGGTGAGTTCCTGATACAGACGTTCGGCTCGAACCTGCGTTCTGTGATGTCTGTTGATGAAGTTGATGAAACCAGAACAACGACCAACAATATTCTTGAAGTTGCTTCCGTTTTGGGTATCGAAGCCGCAAGAGGCGCGATCATGCGCGAGATAACAAAAGTTCTTGACGAACAGGGCATGCCAGTTGACTCAAGGCATATCTCTCTTGTCGCAGATCTGATGTGCCTAACAGGCGAGCCGCAGAGCATCACGCGGCACGGCATAACCGCACAGAAGTCTTCGGTGCTGGCAAGGGCATCATTCGAAATTCCGATGAAGCACTTTATTGAGGCAGCAACGATCGGCGAGAGTGACAAGCTTACGTCAGTTGTAGAAAATATCATGATAAACCAGCCGATACCAATTGGAACCGGCCTGCCAGACCTCATCGTGAAGATGAAGGGCGAGGATGAGGCAAAGGGCAAGAGAAAGAAGAAAGAAAAATAAAAATACATAATGATAATTCGCCACGCAAAGTTAGATGATATCAATTTATTAGTTGAATTAGATAAGAAATCTTATGGAAAAACTGGCGCAACCAGAAATTATTTCCTGCAAAAGTTATCCGAATTTCTAAATGGAATTTTAGTGGCAGAACATAATAATGTAGTAACTGGGTTTGTTGTTTTTGAAATATGTGCACACAATGATGTGCCACAAAACTTTTATAACATAAAACTAAACAGAAAGATGTCTGGCAAGTGGGCGTTCATTGCCGCGTTCACAACCACTACAAATTATAAAAATAAAAAAGAAGATGTACAATTGCTTTTGCAAGCCGAGAATATAGCAAAAGAGAAAGGGTGTGGCGAGATATGTGTCCCGCTTAGCAAGCGCCATCCGTTTGAAGCGAACGGCGTTTTTGAATTTTGGGAGCAAAACGGCTATTTAAAAATTGGTACAATAAACTGGGTAGCAAATTCAAAAGAGTTAGTTGAATGCTATTTTTTGAGAAAAATATTATAGTTAGCTAAATAGAAACATTTAAATTCCCTTCGTTTCTCTAAGAACTGATTTGGATGGTAGAGAAACTGCTAAAAGCACAAAAAGAGAAGCGTGCGGTGTTTGGGCTGAAAGAGGTTATGCACTCGCTCGTTCTAAAAAATGTTGATGAATTGTTCCTGACGCCGAGCCTTGCGCCCGAAGCAACGACAAAGCTTCGCAGGCTTGCCTCGCTGGCCGGCGCAAAGGTCACACAGGTGGACTCGCGCGTCGAGGAGTTCTCATCGCACCTAAAGAAACCTTTTAATATATCTGTTGCGGCAATCAGAAAGGTTAAGTGATGGCTACGACAGTTCTGAAATACGATATGAATATTATTAGGTACATCTCGCACTTCAAAAAAGTTACTGGTATTGATTGCAGGGATTGTTTTGCTGAAGATGGAACGATCGTTTTTGTGACTGAACCAAAGAAAGCTGGCCTCGCGGTTGGCCGGCAGGGCGAGAACGTTCGAAGGCTGAATCGCGATTTGAAGAAGGATATAAAAATTGTTGAAGCATCTGGCAGTGCAGATGAGTTGGTTGCTTCGTTTTTATACCCGCTGCAGGCGCAGAATATTTTCATCTCGGAGAAGAGCGGGCAAAAAGTGCTAAACATTCGATTCGGCTCGCCCCGCGAGCGCAGGTTCCTGCTGTCAGATAATTTAAGCAAGCTGAAACTCTTGAAGGTTATCGTTAAGAGATACTTCCAGGATGTTAGTGATATTTTGGTTCTGCAATAATATAAATGAGAACATATATAGAAATATATAATGTTTTTTGAAGCCTATAAATCCTTTTTAACTTGGAGATTTAAGCGCTATTTTGTTGGGGGTGCGCTTTGTTACAGACAGCCACACAGATTAATCTTACCGAAAACCAGTTCAAAGTTATCAAGGATAAATACCTGCGGGATGACCCGTCGCCTGATGTCTGGCTGCGCCGCGTAGCGAGGAACATTGCCCTCGCAGAAGTGCTTTATCTGCCGAAGCTCGAGAGAGATATTTTTGCAGGCGTTCAGCACAAAAAGCAGGAGCTCGAAGTCGAGTCCGGAATTTTTTCTAGCATGGTTCTACTACATCATGGACTTAGGGAGCACAACGAACGCCGGAGAAATTTCAACGCGTTTATGCAGAACCTTTATCGCGTGGCAGATGAAGATACAGTTGCAAGAAAAGTTGTTTCCGAGTGGGAGGCGAAGTTTTACTGGCTGCTGGCCAACTTTTATTTCCTGCCGAACTCGCCGACGCTAATGAATGCTGGCCGCGAACTGCAACAGCTCTCCGCCTGTTATGTATTGCCAGTCGATGATTCAATAGAAGGCTGGATGGATGTTGCAAAAAATGCTGCTGTCATACACCAGAGCGGCGGTGGGACTGGCTTTGCAGTTTCTCGCGTGAGGCCGAAGGGCGACCCAGTGAAAAGCGCTGGTGGCGTTGCATCTGGGCCGTTATCGCCTTTATACATAATCGATGCGGTGACACAGCGCATAAAGCAGGGCGGCACGCGCCGAGGCGCAAACATGGGAATTATTTCAGTTTATCACCCTGATGTATTTGATTTTATCACAATGAAAAAAGAAGCTGGAAAATTAGAGAATTTTAACATTTCAGTTGCGATTGACGAAAACTTTATGCTCGCGGTTGAAAACGATAGAGAGGTTGAGCTAGTGAATCCCCGGTCAAAGCAGGTCGTCCGCAGGGTCAAGGCGCGCGAGGTGTTTGACATGATGTGCCAGTGTGCGTGGGAGACAGGCGATCCAGGCTATGTTGTAATTGACCGCATCAACGCTTCAAGTTCTAACCCGACGCCAGCGTTAGGAGAAATTGAAAGCACTAATCCGTGTGGCGAGCAGCCACTTCTACCGTATGAGCCGTGTAATCTCGGTTCGATAAACCTGTCAAAGTTCGTGCGCGATGGAAGCGTGGATTGGGATTTTCTGGGCGAAGTTGTGCAGCTCTCGATACATTTTCTCGATGATGTGATTGATGTTAACAACTACCCAATTTCTGAGATCGAGGCGATCGCAAAAGGCAACCGCCGCATAGGCCTGGGCATTATGGGATGGGGCGAGATGCTGGCCCAGCTGGGAATTGCTTATGATTCGGAGCAGGCCACAAAACTCGCTGAGCAGGTGATGAAATTCATAAACGATGTCGCATTGAAAGCGTCCGAAACGCTTGCTGAAGAGCGCGGCGTGTTTCCAAATTTTAGGAATTCAATTTATGATGCAGATGGAAAGTATTTTAGGAACTCTGCGCGGCCAAGGAACTGCGCCCGAACAACGATCGCGCCGACCGGCACGATTGCTATTGCAGCTGGCCTGCAGGGCTCCGGCATTGAGCCGTTCTTCTCAATCGCTTATGTCAGGTATAACGCAAAAGGGATTGACGCGCTGAAGGAAGGCCGCGTCCCGGACGATAAGGATACATTTTTCGAGTGCAATAATGTGTTCCGAGAGGTTGCTGCAGCAAACAATTATTTTGGTTTGGCAGAAAAAGATTTGTGGAAAAAGATCGCTGAGAATCATGGCTCGGTCCGTGGAATTTCCGAGATACCAGAAACCCTGCAGAAGACCTTTGCATCCGCGCACGATATTTCTGTGGAGTACCACATAATGCATCAGGCTGCGTTTCAACGCTACACCGACAACGCAGTTTCAAAAACAATAAACCTGCCAAATTCCGCGACTGTTGAAGATGTGCGTAACGCATACTGGTTCGCATTTAAGCAGGGCGTGAAAGGCCTTACGATTTACCGGGACGGCTCGAAAGCGTTCCAGGTGCTCTCCTCTTCGAAGCAAATAGAAAAAAAGCAAGATAAGTTAGTTGAAGAACCTGTAAAAATTGAAGGCGGGCGGTCGAGGACCGTTGTACGCGAGAGACCTGACGAGATTGCCGGTAAAACTTACAAAATAAAAACCGGCTACGGAAATCTTTATGTCACTATTAATGAGGATTCTAATAACAAGCCATTCGAAATCTTCGCGAGCACTGGCAAGACCGGTGGCGTGCTCTCTGCAAAGTCCGAAGCAATTTGCAGGTTGGCCTCCCTCTCACTGCGCTCTGGAATTCCGCCAGAGGTTATCGTGAAACAGCTTGAGGGTATCCGAGGCCCGATGCCTACAATGAGCAAGTATGGAATTGTTTTTTCGATTCCGGATGCAATTGCAAAAATCCTGAAGAAGCACATCAACGCAGGCCAGACAAACCTCGAGGAGTTTAAGGAAGAAGAGAAACCTGTGGAAGTTAAAATAAAACGTGCTGTGGCAGATACTGGTGAGGTGCCAGAATGCCCAGACTGCAAAAACATTTTAGAGTTCGGCGAAGGGTGCGCGACTTGCCAGTTCTGTGGATATTCTAAGTGCAGCTAGGCAATAAGTTTGCCAGTCACCCAAATCATAACAATCCCTAAAATAACAAAAACGGTCTGCGCGACAGATTTGTGGAAATCTTTTTCTGTCTCCCTGCGCAGGGCCGGCAACAAATCCACAGTTGCGATATAAATAAACCCGCCGGCCGCAAACGGAATTAAGTAAGAGTTAAAGTTCTGCACTGCGGTTGAGAAATAATACGCGAGGCCTGCGCCGATGAACGCGGTCAGTGCGGTTAAGAAATTGAATGCTAGCGCTCTGGCTTTCGAAAAGCCGCCATACAAAAGCACGCCGAAGTCGCCTATCTCTTGTGGTATCTCGTGCAGTACGACCGCGATTGTTGTGACAATACCCAGGGGAATGGAAGCAATGTAAGCACCCGCAATTATTGCACCATCAATTAGATTATGGACTCCATCGCCAAGTAAATTCATGTACGCGAATGCGTGCGCTTCCTTCTTTTCGTGGTGGATGTGGTGCCAATGCAGAAAGTTTTCTATCAGAAAAAATGTGACAAGACCTGCCAGCACATATGCATAAGATATACCACCATCTGCTTCCGGTAGTAGGTCAAGGAATGCGGCACCTAACAAACTGCCTGCTGCGAAACTAACAATGTAAAATAATATGTGTTTTATGGTTTTTTCGTTCGTACCTAGATAAACTACTCCAATCAAGGACACTAACGACACCACGAATACGGATGCCAACGTGTATGTTAATGCTAAGGCCATATCGTGCTTTGATAAAATAGGTTTAAAAGGTTTTATTGCGGGCTAATTACATGGATAAAAGAAAATACTTTTTGCAAATCTTTGAATTGGCAGAAAAAAAATACGGCGCGGTTGAGAAGAGGCTGGCCGCAGAGGGGTGGGCGCAGGGCTGGCAAACCTTAGTAGCAACAATCATGTCAGCGCAATCGCGGGATGAGACGACATTGCCGATTGCTGAGAAATTATTTGCGAAATATAATTCGCTGGAAAAGCTGGCCAGCGCAAACTACAAAGACGTTTTGGAAATTTTCAGGAGTTTGAATTATAATAGAACTAAGGCGAAGCACGTTATTGCCGCAGCAAAATATATTTTAGAAAAATTTAATGGTGCTGTGCCAGAAGAAATTGAAAGGCTGACTGAAATTCCCGGTGTTGGCAGGAAGACTGCCAACATCGTCCGCGTGGAAGTGCACAAGCAGCACGCTATCCCAGTGGACACGCACGTCCACCGGATTTCAAACGTTCTGGGTTTGGTAAAAACCAAAACGCCGGAGCAAACCGAACGCGAGCTGATGAAAATTATTCCGCAGAAATTATGGGGCAAGGTTAATCGGATTTTTGTTCTTTGGGGCAAGGATGTGGCAGGGAGAGATAAGAAACTGTTGTTAAACAAAATCACTGAAATCTAATCACACCGATTACACAGGATAATTTTATAAATAAAGTACCACTTGATTTTATATGACATATCGTGCTACTGCCGTGATTTTGGCAGGTATTAGTGTTACTGGGATAGCTCGTTCCCTAATAAATCTATTTAATGGTCAGCCATATGCTGCAGCAGGCCCGGCAGTTATTGCAGCTGGTTTTGGTTACAGTGCTTTAAAAATGGCGCGTGGAGATATTGCTGCAGCAGACCGCGGTCTTCTACTGGGCGCACTTGGCTTCGGAATAGCTGGCATAGAGGAGTTGGTTAATACGCTGGGGGAGCATGACACCGAAGCAGTATTAAATATTGGTCTCGGATGCTTTTTTGTGTTGGGAGGCCTACGTCCTAAATATCTTGCGGCGACCACGCGCCAGCAGCCAAACTCAACTTAAAATAAACAGTTCTGCGCCTTTGCATCGAGCAGGTTAACAATTGGCCCAATAGAAAAAGAGAAGAAAGAGCATGTGACTGCAGAATCCGAGTTTGCTGGTGGGCACTGCGGACAACGGGGATGTAATTTTTAGAACTATTCAATAACCTGTATCTCAATATTTACATCTTGCGGTATCGGCACTCTCATAACAAGGTGTAATGCCCGCTCGTCCGCAGCCAGGTCAATCAGGCGCTTGTGGATGCGCATCTCCCAGCGGTCATAGGTTTCGGAGCCTTCGCCGGATGGGGCTTTCCTAGTAGAAACAACTAATTTTTTAGTGGGCAGGTTGATCGGCCCGCGAAAATCAATTCCAGTTTTTTTTGCGATGTCGACGAATTGTCCAACTATGTCATTCAGCTTCTTTATGTCTGTGCTGTATAATTTGACTCGTGCCTTTGCCATAGTTAACGGTCGACTACCCACATGGGGGACAATCAGCTTACAGAAGGCTCAAAAAACTAGTTTAAAAGGTTTGCTATTGCGCGGGTTCATACAAGGCTTGGCCCACACTAAATGGTTCGCGCAGGGCAGCCTTTATTCCTTCATCAGTTTCTAATGGTGCCCAATCAATTCCAAGGCGGCGCGGTGCAGCTGGCCAGCCAAGCGCATGCAGCGTTTTTTCGCCAAAGCGATCCCCAGCAGCTTCTACTGTGGTAAATTCATAATCCCACATGCCGCCACTATGGCCGTACCGCGTTGCCAGATAATTTGCAGTCCTGCAGCCTTCTGTATTAGCTAGGTGTGCCAGGACGCGCTGGTCTAAAGTTAATTTTGATTCGCCGCCTTTGAGCAGGCAACTGTCTATTGCAATCGTATTTGTTGGACCTGCTGAAGTTACTAATATGTCGCCCCTTAGAAAATGTTGCCAGCCGCTCGAAACCACTCGTGCAGGCTTGAGCTCAGCAGGCCTGCCATAAATTTGCAGGGCCAGATCATTCTGTATCTGCCTTATCTTGGGATGTAAGTTTTTTACTTGTTCATACGCGGCTTCGACCTCAGGAGATTTTCTATGGGCGCTTAATATGCGCGGCATTAAACTAATGGTAGCAGTACCAATACAGCTCCCTAAATTGGCAAGCCCTACAAAAACATCTACACCATTGCCAGAAATATTAAATAAATCATCTAATGATATTGCACCGAAAGCCCCTGCAGCTAATCCAAAACCCAGCCCATCCGGAAGCCTGCCACGTACTGCCATAGTTGTTTCATACGCCAGCCCAGCAAAAGCGATGGTGTGGACTGCCGCGCGGCCATAATTTCCTAAGAGTAAATTCGCGCCTGCCGAGCCTGCTGTACCAATACTTATCGCCGCAGTAGC
>CAZUEL010000023.1:0-11840 GCA_964619325.1 Candidatus Woesearchaeota archaeon
TTTGACTTAGGCAAGCAGTCCATCGCGTACGGCTGCAACCCATCTATGGCCTGCCAGGGTGTCGCATCTTCTTTAGGCGTGAGCCACGTGATTGTCGGCCTGATTTCTGCGCTCATCTCCCTCGGCGCGTATTTGATGTTCTTCTCGCGCAGCGAGGAAATAGTTTTGCAGAAACTTGAGGAAACAAAGGAGATAAAACTCGGCGAGGAAAAGTTTAGTGTTTTGCTGAGCGCGCTGACTGGGGATGAAAGAAAAGTTGTCGAACTCATAAAAGCAGAGCCAGGCATCTCCCAGCACATGGTCACTCTGAAGACCGGCTTCAGCAAGGCAAAGGTGTCCGGGCTGATGCAGAATCTAGAGAAACGGAATTTAGTCAAGCGGGAAGACTCTGGGAAGACATTGAATGTCTACTTAATGACGGCGAGTTAGGAACTTCTGAACCGTCCCAAACCAATTTGAACCGAAAGGGAGCTTTAGCTGCCCCCGCTTGCCAACGGTCTCGAGGCTAAATTATATATTGATGCCGTTTTACTAATTGCTATGGAGAAACGCGAACCGAGGAATATGTTTGAGCTGGCCATCAGCATTCTAAAGCAAAGGCGGTATGCGCTCGCAACAATAGCGGGGTTTGCCGGCTTCTTTGTAATCTACTCATTCATCTCCGGCTTCTGGCAGATCCCGGGCATCAGCCTCAGGTTTGTGCGCGATACGCCGGTGACCGCGTATGATGTGATTTACATAGTGCTCGTCGCGGCATTTGCTGGCCTGCTCATCACGCTGATGAAATACAAAGCGGATGAAGTCAAGATAAAAACCGAGAAGGGCGTTGCTGGCATCGGTGCGCTCATCGCCGGAATTTTCAGCGCGTCCTGCCCGGTCTGCCAGGGCGTCGCGATTGCTGCATTCGGCACGACCTTTTTCTCAGTTCCCTTTGGCCCGCTAGTGCCTTACCTAAGCATACTGAAGATTGTCGGGCTTGCCACGCTCGTGCTCGCGGTCTATCTTACATTAGATAACATTCACACGAAAACGTGCAGGCTACCATGAAAAACATTTTAAACCCCATACTACTTCTGCTCGTGATGGAAGAGTCGGAGAGTAAACAACCGGAGCAGACGCACCACCCCCACCAAACTGCAAAACACGATAAAAGCATAATCTCATTTTTATACAATAATAATATTGCATTCGGTTTGATTATTGTGCTAGTGGCACTGCTTACAGCCAATGGATTTCTTATGCAGTCAATGGGTGGGGGCGGCGGTTCAGTGACGCTTAGCGCGGACTTACACTATGATGCAAAAACTACACTCAAGCCGATGCCGCTTGCCACAGGCGAGCAACCGAGAATCTCGGGTTACGGCAGCATCGTCAAAGCGCTGCCCACAATCAGCGAACTGCCAATTACTGCATCCACAGGCGATGTTGTCCAAGATTTAGCAAATAATGTTGTGCCACACGGAACGCCGTGGTATGGTTCGGAAGCAGGGGTTTCATTCGACGACCCACTCACTGCGCAAAAACTTTGGGGCAAGGCACGTGCAATCCAACTCTCCGCACTCGAGCAGGCCAGATGGGGCAGGATCGTAAACTCATTCACCTGCGACTACTGCTGCGGCTCGCCACAGAGGCCAACAATAATAACACACTGCGGCTGCGCACACTCAATCGCCGCGCAGGGCATGGCTAAATGGTTCATCAAAAATTACGGTGACAAATACTCTGACGAACAGATTTACGGCGAGATGGCGCGGTGGTATGCGGTGTGGTACCCTGGGCCGACAGTTAAACGAATAGTTCAGGAGCTGCAAGCATGAAAAAAATATTATTGATCATCGGTTTAGTCCTATTATTGAATTTTAGTTTGGTTAGCGCAGCCACGCAACAAGAGCTCACCGAAGCCAAAAATCTGATTGATTCGAAAGCGGATTGCAAAAACCTATCTGACTCTCAATTAGAACTCATTGGCGAATATGAGATGGAACAAATGCACCCCGGGCAGAGCCACGAAGCAATGCACACCATGATGGGCTTCAAAGAGGGGGACGGCCAGGAGCAGCAATTCCACATCAATCTTGCAAAGAGTATGTACTGCAACGATCCTTCCCCGATGGGTGGAATGAATATGGGCAACATGCAGATGAACACAATGGATAGCGATTCATTGGAAAATAAATTCCAGAATTCATACGGCAAAGCGATGAGTTTATTTTCAGCAATATTTTTAGTCGGTTTGATCACGCTGGTTTATCTTGGGATTTACAAGCTCTGGCGCTGGGAACCAAAACATAAGAAAGATTCTGATCATAATAACGGAGGAAACTAAAAATGGAAAGAAAAGAATTACTGGTTGTCGTGCTGATAGCAGTTCTATTGGTGACGACTGCGATACAAACTGCGTCGCTAGTTGGTATGGGCGGCAGTTCGATAACTGTGTCGAAATCGGTTTCGGCGGCAAGCTCGGCGCCTGCACAAGGTGCATCGGCCAGCCCCGCGAAGACAAGCACAGCAAACCTGAACAACCTGCCATCAATGGTCGGCGGCTGTTAGCCCGCCTTGAAAGACAAAAATATGGAAAAACACATAGAGAAGGTATTGTTTATTTTTATAGCAGTTGCAGTTACTCTCTCCGTCGTGAGCTCCGGCATGATACTCACCAAGACTGTTGGCCACTACCGCGCAGAGAGGCAGGCAGAACTGGCAGCACAGCCTGCAAAACTAGATTTAGTCACCATAACAGAAGCTGCATGCAAGGATTGTTCTGACATTAATACGATTGCTGATGCACTAAAAAAGGAGAACGTAAAAATAAATTCTGAGAAAACCATTGACGCCTCGTCCAGCGAGGCGAAACGATTAATTACAGATTACGGAATAAACAAGCTGCCAACAATTATCGTGACTGGTGAAGTTAGTAAGCAATCCATAAAGGATTTTTTCAACACCGGCTGGCAAACTACTGAAAAATCTGCAGTTTATATTAGTCAAACACCACCATACACAGACGCGGCCGGCAATGTAAAGGGCCGCGTTTCAGTAACACGAATTGTTGACAGAAGCTGCGAGAAGTGCGGTGATTTGTCAAGCGTGCTTAACTTCTTCAAACTGTCTGGTGTGAAGTTCTCATCCGAAAAAACGTTTGACTCAGATTCAACAGATGGAAAAGAATTAATACACACATTTGGTGTGCAGAGACTGCCTGCAATAATAATATCAAAAGATATTTTAGAATATCCGGATGTTAAAGCTGTGTGGCCACAACTTGGGGCAGAAGAGAAAAACGGCATGTTCGCGTTGCACTCGACAAGCCCGCCCTACTACGACATTGAACTAAATAAAATTGTGGGGCTAGTGAATGTTGTTTACTTATCAGACAAAACATGCCTAATATGTTACAATGTCACAAAAAACAGAAATATATTAGAGGGTAACTTCGGCATGGCATTGGCATCAGAAACCAGCGTGGATGTTTCCGAAGAATCTGGAAAGGTGTTTCTGGACAAATATAAAATAACAAAAGTACCAATAATACTTGTTTCACCGGAGGGCAAGGACTACGCGCGATTTATCTCCGCCTGGCGGCAGGTCGGTGACGTAGCTGATGACAACTGGTACATAATGCGCAACCCGAATGTTCTCGGCGCTTACAAAGATTTAGCAACAGGACAAGTAGTTGCACCGCAACCGGCTCAGGCTGCAAATTCGGGCGATGGACAGTAAACACAAGCTTTATCTTGGCATTGGTATTATTGTATTGATACTCATCGCAGGCATAATTTTCGTTAACCTTAATTCAACAGCTTCTGAAGAGCAGGCCTACAGTACACCAAGCCCAGAAGAAGTTGTACGCCAATATTTTGAGTCCTGGGACAAAAAGAACTGGCCAGACATGTATGCAACGCTGTCAGATGGATTTAAAAAAATAGACCCAAACGCGAAGGACTTAGCAACATTCAAAACTTTTGCAAGTGCGCAGGGCATAGAGCACATTAATATAATACACGTAACCGAAAAATCAAACGACGGCAACACGGCAACGGTTGCCTACTCAGTTGAGTTTGTTCTGAGTGACGGCGGCAAGAACCCATTTAGCGACAGCTTCACCTTAAAACTCAGGCAGGGCGACATAATCCGCGGCTGGAAGCTGATACATCCCTATGGGAAGAACATAGATACGAGTTAAAACTGGAGTTAACGTGACTGAACACATCTGTGAAAAATGCAAGGAAATTGAAATTACTGCTAATCCAAATGCGGGTGCTAAAACTAAAAAGGACTATGATAACTACATAATTTGTGCAGTCTTAGTAGTGGCTTTCATCGCAGTCGCATTTGCCGGCCACTCTTTGTTCAAATTTTATTTTCCATCCGCTGCAAGCGCCATAGAAACAGTGCCAACTGGGATAGCTGCCGCCTCTGCGATGCAAATGACAGAGTTTGATAAACAATTAGCAAAACAAATGATGGATAAAGATAATGATGGTCGCTGTGACACGTGTGGTATGCCCGTTGAAATGTGTATGGGTTCTGGGCAGTTGCAGTGCAACATGGACCCGAAATCAACCATTGGGATTTTAGGCTCACAGCACATACATGCAGATTTTAAGATTTACATCAATGACAAGCTATTGGATTTTTCAGATTATGCGCACATGGAACGAATGCGCGCGGGCCTGCCAGTCAGCAGTTTTATCCACGTTGACTCGGGCGCTCCGCCGCCGGAAAAAACTGGGAACGTATTGCACATGCATGCAACAGGGGTGCCGCTCTGGCTCTTCTTCAAAAGCATCGGTCTAGAATTGCCGGCAGGAATGAAAGCATATGTTAATGGAATACAAATAAACGATTGGCAAAATTATGTTTTCAATGACTTAGACAGAATTTTAATAACAGATGACGTTACTGGCTTACAAGGGCAGTTAAACTCAATAACTAATTTTGCAAAAAGTCACTAAACTGTTAATCCAGTACAACTTTTACCTCATCACCAACAACCTTCACGGGAAAAGTCTTTACTTTAATGTCTGGAAACTCTGAGCTATTGCCGGTTTTGATGTTGAAGCGCCACTCGTGCAGCGGGCATGTCACTGTGTCACCCTCTGAAATCTCGCCTTCGCCGACTGGCCCGCCCTGGTGCGGGCATACGTTCTCGATTGCGTAAAACTTGCCGGCAATGTTGAACACCACAATTATATTGCCATCTATGTTTACGACTTTCCTCTCGCCCTGCTTTATATCACAGAGTTTAGCGACTGTAAATTCTACCATGCTAATCCACAACATACCTGTACTCGCCATCATCCAGTCTTTTGCTGTACGGCTTCTCTTCAGTTAGTTCCTCAAAAACATGGGCTGAAATTCCAACAGTTCTTGGAATTACGAAGAATGCGTTGGCCAGCCGCCAGTCAAAGCCTAAATCTGAAATCAGGGCTGCAATCGCACCATCAATGTTTAAACATAATTTTCGGCCTGCAGATTTTTCAAGTGCATACTCGATTTGTAACGCAAACCCACAATGCTTTCCAAATATATCTTCCGCCTGCGCAATTTCAAACAGCTTTTTTGTCCGCGGATCTTCGGTATAAATTTTATGGCCGAAGCCGGCCAGTCTCTCTCCTCTAGCTTTTGCGTCTGCAATAATTTCTTCAGCAGTTTTCTTTCCGGTATTCTCCTGCAAAACCCTTGCGCAGCCCTCAATCGCGCCGCCGTGGTGCCTGCCGAGCGCTAAAATTCCTGCGGCGACTGACTGAACAAAGTTACCGCTGCCACTTGCAGCGATTCGAGCGGTTGTCACGGACGGGACTGCAACGCCATGCTCCGCTGCAGAAACAAAAATTGCGTCGAGAACATTCTTCTCATTTTGTGCAGGTAACCTTCCTTTCAGAACCAGATAAATCATCTCTGTAAATGAAACTTTGCCAACTAATTCATCTAATTTTTTTCCTCTGATGACTGCTCCGCTCTCCTTTGAATCTGCGATCTTCGTTTTCCACTCAACCATTTATCATGCCTTTGATCAACTCACCGAGCTTATCATGCGTCTCAGCAATTAACACTCCGGCCTCACGCAAGGTTTTTATCTTTTGCGCTGGCGAGCCACGGCCATTTTCTATCAACGCGCCCGCGTGGCCGAAGTTCATCCCGTGCGGCAGCGCGTCCGCGAACTTACCGGCAATGAAGGCTGCAACCGGCTTTGTGAACTTCTTTTGTTTCACTAGCTCAGCAATTTTATCTTCATAGGTACCGCCTGGCTCTCCAAAGATTACAACACCTTTCGTTTCAGGATCATTTTCAAACAGCAAGAGCAAGTCTTCGTAATCCGTTCCAAGAATATAATCGCCACCAATACCAACCACAGTACTCTGGCCCAGGCTAGCCTGCCGGACAACCCACGCGGTTTCGTTTGTCATGCCACCGCTTCTCGATATTATGCCAATTGGGCCTTTTTTGTAGACTTTATCCGCATCTTCTTTTGTTCCGCCGAGCACGCCGATCCTGCACAACCCGGGGCACATTATGCCAATTGAATCTGGGCCGACAACGCGGGCGCCGTGCAGTTTCGCATAGCGGAGCATTTGTGTCGTATCGCCGATAGCAACACCCTCTGTAATAATATTGATTAATTTTATTCCATTGCTGACTGCTTCTATTACTGCATCCTTTGTTGCAAACGGCGGCACATAAACCGCAGAGCAGTTGATTTCTGGAAATTTCTTTTTTGCTTCGTAAACTGAGTTGAAGACGGGCACGCCTTCTATCTCCTGGCCGCCCTTTCCTGGCGTAACTCCAGCAACAACTCGCGTGCCATACTCGCGCATCAGCCTTGCAGCAACCTGGCCAGTCCTGCCAGTAATTCCCTGAATTACTACTGTTGTATTTTTATCAATTAGAATTCCCATGTCGCTCCTTAAACAATTTTGATTTTTCTGCGATTGTTTTTGCTGTCGCGGTCATCGCGGTTTCTGAGCCATGCACTTCGACATCGAGTCCATGCTGGACTGCAGCTTCTTTCAGCATTTGCAGGCCCTCCTTCTCATACGGCCCCGACCTGCGCACCACAATCGGGAATTTTGGTTTAACTTCAACAAACGCGTCAATCATGCCCTGCATCGTGTGGTCAATTCGTGTGAAGTTTGCAATCGCCCCGACAATCCACAGGCCTACGAGATTTGGCTTTGACAGGATTGCTTTTGTCAACGCGCAAACCTTTTCGCGGGGCGGGTCGCCGGAGTGCTCTGCATAGTTTGCTGGCCTGCCACCATGCTGCATGAGCGCATCCATTGCGGCCATGCTTCCTCCGCCGCCAGCGGCGAGGAAGCCAACATCACCATCAAGTTCCAGATAACTCACAGTCCCGCGATAATCAACTTCATTTGCCTTTTTTACATCCAGCTCACGCTGTGTCAGCTCGCGGCCAATGCCAACAACGCGCGGCGGGAAACTTCTGTCTTTGTGTTTGTAAGCCGCGTTGTCATCTAACTCAATTAATGCACCGACTGCAACCAAACCGAAATCAGTTTCTGCAAGCGGATTTATTTCAACAAGCCGGCAGTCCTCAGCAACAAAAAAGTTATACAGCTTAACTGCAAACTCTGAAACCTTTGGTATAATTTTACTGTCAAAACCGGCGTCAACTGCAGCATCACGGGCCTGCCACTCGCGCAGGCCGATTATAGGATCAATCGCTTTTCGGACAACACTTTGATTTTGCTCTACCTCAACACCGCCCTCTTTTCCCAGAAGCAGAACTGGCGACTCTGTCTCTGTATCATAAGCGATGCTGATGTAGAACTCGCGGTTGAGGCTCTCCTTTTTTTCCATCAAAATTGAAGTAACTTTTTCTTTTAAAAAAAATGAATTTAGTTTCTCTTTTATAAAACTCGCGGCTTCGCTGCTACCATTGCAAACTTTTATGCCGCCTGCTTTTCCGCGGCCGTTGGCCAGCACCTGAATCTTCGCAACGATTTGAGATGAAAATAAAATGCTGTCCGCAGAAGTGATAAGTGTGGACTGCGGGACTGCAATTCCGTACTTCTTTAACAAATCTTTTGCTTCATATTCGTAGAGCCTCATTTTTGTGTTATTTTGTTGTCGTACCCTCCAATTTTTTCCTGAACATCGCCCTATCCGGAAGTTTTCTATTATTTTCTTTTATCTGGAATTCTTGTTTCACATAACAATAAGTTCCCGGCTCCAGATCGCGGTCAAGGTTTACGTGCGAGCCAACAAAACAGTTTGCGCCGATTTTTATTCCCGGCATTAGGTTTGCGTTTATTGTTACGCGGACATTCTTGCCGATTATGTTACCAAACTTTGTTCTCTTTGTGTTTACTTTTTCGCCTTTGACTGTCGAAATTATTTCGCCTTCATCCAGGCGCAGGTTTGCAGTAATCGCGCCGGACCCGAACGAAACATTTGAATCTATTATAGAATCGCCAACATAATTCATGTGGAACCAGCAATTATCATTTATGAAACTCCTGCAAATCTCGGTGTTATAGCCGGCAACCGAGTTTTCATTTAAAATCGACTCGCGCACGAGCGCGTGATTGCCAACGATTGAATTTTTTCCGAGATATGTATTTGGGCCGACTATCGCGCCCTCAAAAATTTTTACGCCATCTTCGATAACAACATTATCACGGATGATTGCATGCGGAGAAATTTGCGCACCCGCTGAAATTGTTTTGCTATTTATTCTTTTCAGGAAGTATGACATCGTATCAAGCACATGCCAAGGGAATTTTATTGTTTGATAACTAGCATGCGGGACTGCCTTAAAATGGTGCTCCTTCATTAATTTATCCATCGCGCGCTCGTAGTGGTCATCTGTTTTTACATCTTTATTTGCATACTCTTTTTTTATGTAACGCACAAGTTTTTCTGGATTTTTGTGCAAATGCACAACCGCGTTTATCAGATCGCTTGGCTCGTTGCCTGCCCCAGGTTTTTCTTTCACACCGGAAATTTTATTTTCTGCGTCAACAACTAAATAACCGCCTGGAAAATAACTGCTAACTTGATATGCGCCAATTACGGAATTTACGTTCTCGTTTTCACACTCGCGCAGGATCTTGCTGTGCCATTCAACTTCAATCACATCATCTCCATTCAGCACATAAATTGGCCGGGCGTCAAACTCATTCAGAATTAAATTTTCTGCGGAGAGGACTGCATCGCCCATGCCTTTTGGCTGCGCCTGGACTGCAAACCGCACGTTCTTGTGGCCGGCAAGTGTTTGTCTTATCTGCTCATCGTTCGCGGGATTTGTTATTACTATCACATCTTTTATTCCGACAGAATTGAGATTTTCTAAGTGGTACTCAATCAGTGTCTTACCGAGAAACTTCAGCGTATTCTTGTCGGCCAGCGGTGCAAAACGCGAGCTAGCCCCTCCTGCAAGGATGATCGCAACCGGCAAGTCTTTCAAGTCCACACCTCAAAAATAATTTAATCAAAAGGCTTTTAACTCTTGCTCAAGCATCCACGAGAACTCAGATTTTATCTCCTCAAACCGTTCCCTTGTTTTTGCTTCGACATACAGCCGGATTTTTGGGCTGGTGTTTGCCGCACGGATGAGGGCCCAGCCGTCCTCAAAACTTACCTTCACACCATCTACTGTGTTTAGATTTGCGTATTTCTTGCCAGCTTTTTCCTTTATCCGCTCGACGACCAAAAATTTTGAATCATCCGGACACGTATGCACGATTTCTTCGAATGGGTAGATCGGGTGCTCGTCCGCAAGCTGTGCCGCACTTTTGTTTGTTGCGGACATGATTTCCATAATTTTCAGCGGCACGAACAGGGCATCATCGTAATATGCATACTGCGGCAGGAATATGTGGTTGCTCTCCTCTATTCCGAGTACCGCACCCTCGCGCTTGACCGTGTCACCGACAAATGTGTGGCCGACGGCAGTTGTTATTATTTCTGATTCATGTGCCTTAAACTCGGTGTCAATTGCCATGGAACATGAAACAGTTTTCACCACTTTTTTTCTTTTGTTGTCTTTCAGAATATGTGACCCGATTATTATACCCATCTCGTTCCCAGTCAGGGCGCGACCGTTGTGATCCACGACCGCCGAGCGGTCACCATCGCCATCAAATGCAATTCCAATGTCTGCTTTAAGCTCAACAACCTTTTTCCTAAGTGCTTGTATGTTTTCTGGGTTCGGTTCTGCTGGCCTGTTTGGGAATCGCGGGTCTGGCTCGCAATACATTTCTATTATTTCGTGGCCAAACCTTTTGAGAAGCTCGGGCGCGGACAGGCAGGTCGCGCCATTGCCGCAGTCCAGCACGATTTTTAGCTTTTTTGAAGCCTTAAAACTTCCGAACATGAAATCTGAATACTCTTTTTTCACATCAACTGCGCGCAAGCTAACTTCACTGACACTTATCTCACCAAATGCATCAACCTTATTTGCAAGCTCTTTTAGTTCGGCCTCGCCGTGAGATATGCCATCACCGCCGTAAATTTTTAGCCCGTTCCACTCTGGCGGCAGGTGAGACGCGGTTATGAAAAATGTTTTGTCAGATTTGAAGTGCTTGCCAGCAAACAAAGTCTGGCCAAACGATGCTGCCCCAACATAAATTATCTCTGCACCTTTGGATTGCAGGCCTGCAATCAGCGCTTTCGCAAGCGCGGGGCTGGATGCGCGGATGTCGCCGCCAACTACAACACGCTCTGGCCTGCCAATAATTAAACCGATTTTTGAAAAAATATCTTCCGTCAAATTCTGGCCATAGATTCCACGTATATCATACGCACGGAAAATATTTTTGTCAACTGCCATTACTTCACCGTCACGCTCTTTGCTAAGTTTCTTGGCTTATCCGGGTCGCAGCCCCTAAGGATAGCAAGCTGGTAGGCAAGAATCTGCATCGGAATAATCTGACAGATGCTGTTAGCCTCCTCAGACTCGCGGACTTTTATCCAGACATCGAATGCAGGATTATTGTTCGGGCCGACACCGATTATGTACCCGCCCCGCGCCTTCAGCTCCATCGCATTGCTGATAATTTCCTTTTCTGTTTCTGTTGATGTAAATACGATGCATGGCGTGCCGTGCTCGATTAACGCGATTGAACCGTGTTTCAACTCGCCGCCGACATAGGCTTCCGCGTGAATGTAAGATGTTTCTTTTATTTTGAGCGCTGCTTCTAGGGCAGTTGGGTATTGCATTCCGCGGCCAATCAAATAAATATGCTGCGCGTATCTAAGATTTTCCGCAATTTTTTGTATAAACTTCCTGACCTGCTCTGATGTTAAGTAGTAAACATGACGTATCAGATCTCGTAACTTTTCTTTGCCCTCATCAAACCTGCCAGCAATTTCGTATGCAAGCAACGTTAGCACAATCATTTGTGCAGCATAGGTTTTAGTCGCGACGACACAAAGCTCGGGCCCAGACCGCTGCAGTATCGCCTTGTCCGCCTCGCGCATAACACTCGAACCCATCACATTAACTATTGAAATTACTTTCGTGCCTGCAGCCTTTGCTGCGCGAACCGCTTCGAGCGCGTCAGCACTCTCGCCGGACTGTGAAACCGCAATCACCAAACTTTCTGGAGTTAGGAAATGTTTAAAATGCTTAAACTCTGAAGGCGAACAAAAATTCAGATGCATCTTCGCAACTTTTGAAAATATATAGAGTGCGTGCATGCATGCGTGCCCTGCGCTTCCGCACCCAACCAAAAATATGCCCTTCGCTTTTTTCATATCTTCCGCGGTTTCTTTTATTAGCTGGTGATCCGCGGTTAGCGCCCGTTCTATTATGTCTGCTTGCTCGCTCACCTCTTTCATAAAAAAGTGCTCGAAGTTTCCCTTCTTGGCCTGCT
>CAZUEL010000024.1:0-11813 GCA_964619325.1 Candidatus Woesearchaeota archaeon
CATAAACAGTCGCATAAACCGCAAACCTGTCCTTTTTGATAAACCAATAGTAATAAACTGCTGCCAGAATAGCAACCGTTACAGATAGCGCAAAGAACCAGAACAGCCAGTCATGCCAGCCTGCCCCGTAGATTGCCCTAATCCGCTGCAGGCTGCCCGCGACATCAAAGTCGAACTTAACTATCTGCTCCAACATGACTAAAGATTAATTTACGGGTATATAAAGAATTGTTAGGAGTTAGCAGTCAATAGTCTTAATTTAAACTGTTTCGCTGCCGTCCTAACTGCGGCTTCAGGCTCGCGGATTTTTACATGCGCCTTCGCCCAATATCTGCCATTCTTTAAGTAAATGCGTTTCCACTTTTTCCGGAATTGCTTGATGAACTGTTCCGGAATTTTTGCCGGCGGGCCTTCCACAACTCGCTCTTTCGGCAAGGGCTTCGCTGGCAGGTAGAGCCAGAACGTCGCTTTTCCTTGGCCTGGCCAGTGCCAGCCAGATTGCATTATTTTGAAATTATTGTGTGCAATCGCTTTCTGGAACTCGTCAAACAATTTTAGCAATCTGCAGCCAACAATGTCTTCCTTGCCCCTCGCTGGCGTGGCCTGCAGAACAAATAATTTCTGGCCGGATTTTTGTTTCAATGAGTTTACATCAAACACCTTGATTTTAAAAAAATTTGCGGATGGGTTTGTCAAAAATCTTTTCGCAGCTCTTTTTAGCAAATCAAACTTCTCACCGCCCAGCGCGGCAGCGGCGTTCCGTGTCGGCTCCACTGGATCAATCACAATAATTGGGCTTTGCAGCTTTGACTCATTTACCTCATTAAAAATTTGGTTCGGATTTTTGTAATTCTTATTAACATCTATCACATCGCCGTGCTTCCACTCTGCCGCGTTTTTCAATAATCGTATGAAGCTGCCGTAGTAAATTGTAAGAATTTCTGTTGCGTGGCCGGAGAAGCCGGCAATGTAGGACTCCGCACCATAAACTTCATTTGCTTTGAAGAACTGCTTTGCCAGCCTAACTTCTATTTGTAGTTTTCTATTTGCTTTAATCCTGTCGCGAACCCAGTAAACATGCAACGGCGAGTAGTCCGTAAGGTTTAGCGCGTCTGACAACTCGGAAATCTCCAGCACCGGCACAAATTCCAAAATATAATTTTTATAGCTTGCATTGAAATAGTCCCGCGAGCCATGCAGGCGCTGCACACCAGCAAATACTTTTCTCAAAACTTTTTCAGCAACATCCGACAGGAACTGGTGCTCGCCTTTGTACTTTTTGTAATCGAACAAAATAAAAAAGTCGACATCTGAAACGCCTGGCAGCCAGGTCCCCTTCGCAACCGAGCCGCCAACTGAACACTTTGCTTTTATTTTTAGGTTTTTCAGCGCGGAATTAACTTTGGTTTCAACTTCTTTTATTACTTGTGCTATCTTTGTTTGTTCATCTTTTGTTGGTGTACACAGCTTTGCTGCTTGGGCCAATATATTTTTCATTTGAGTGGGCCGAGCAGGGATCGAACCTGCGATCTTCTCCCTTTTCCTCAGGAATCAAAAAGAGTTTAGTGCGATCGTAGATCGCACTCCTTTCTTTCTAGATGCCCGGGAGCGTCTTTCTTTTGGAAAGAAAGAAGCTGCCGTGTGAAGGAGACGTCGTTTTGTGCACGCACAGGGCCAGCCGAAGCTTGCCCTGCGCGCATACCACTGGACCATCGGCCCGCAGCTTTGTAAACTAAATAATACTTATAAATGTATAGACTTATTGCTGGACATGGAGGGGCCACTAAAGAAGTACCCAGTACCGCATGCAGGCCTCGTCATCGCACTTATGTTTGTAATTGTTGTTCTCGGCTATCTGGCAGTCAAAATTCCCTCGCCGGACGGCTGGTCTCCTATTACTGGATTCGCGATCATAAATGCATCCGGCAACTGCGGTAACAACACAGTAGAATCATGGGCTAACGAGCAGTGTGACGGCGGCGATGACCTGAACTGCCCTGGGCGATGCAAATCCGACTGCACCTGTCGAGGCGAAGAGCGCAGAACGACAGACTTACTATCAAGGCAGACTTTCTACTTTGTAAAAGTAGATGCTAACCACACAGAAAAATTCAGTTTTGAACGAAAAAACATAAGTTTTGCAGGCGGAGAGTTTTTCGTACCACTCAAACAAGAAAGCTTCCGCATAATTGTTGACGTAAACATAACCCCACGCTTCCCGCAGCCGGATGGCATTAATTACCAGTTTTTTGAGATACAATTACAAAACATCTCCGACCGCAACATAACACAGACAAATATAACCTTCCACGCATTCAAAAAGTGGATTGCTGAAGCAAACATTAATACAAATACTATAACGCTAATGCGCCTGCCAGACCAGAAGTCGAGCAGAAATGAGTGGCTTTCACTAAAAACGGTTAAAATTGAAGAGCGCACAGATGATATTTTATTTTATGCAGATGGTGGCGGGCTGCTCCAGGGCGTTTACGGGGTCAACGCGTACAGAAATCCAAACTGCGGCGACAATTTTTGTGATTCTGGTGAGAGCAATGTAAATTGCTGCACTGACTGCAGCTGCTATGCTGGTGCCAGCTGCACTGATAACACTTGCATTTCAGTTGAGTGCGGCAACAACATAATAAACGAAGGCGAAACGTCCGCGACATGCTGCCTGGATGTCAGCTGTCCATCCGGCTACACCTGCCAGCACAACGAGTGCCAGCTGGTCGCGGGCTGCGGCGATAATCAGTGCAGCTCTGAGGAAACCGTGACAAACTGTCCGCAAGACTGCACAAAACCAACTCTGTTGAATCCTATGTTCATTTTCATAATTATTGGCCTTGCATCTGTTGGTGTTGTAATTGCTGCAGTGGTTTTCGGAGTTAAGTTTACATTTAGCGCACAAAAGAAACTAAAAAAACACCACCAACTTCTGCTCGCGATGGTTAGCAATGAAGGCCAACTAAGGGAATTTATCAAACAAAGTCTTGCAACGACACCGCTGCCGGAACTACGTAAAAAATTAATTGCGTCGGGCTGGGAGCGCACACTAATTGATAGCATATTTGAAGACATGCGGCCCGCCATATCTGAAATATTGCCGCATGGCATGACCTTAGAAAAGTATGTCCGCAAACTGCTGGCGCACAAATCAATTGACGAGGTAAAAACTGAGTTACAGCTGAAGGGCTGGCCAATGCACCGGATAGACTCGGTAATAAAAACTGTTGCGCTGGAAAAACTTGCTGAGCGTTTCTTAATGAACAAAACTCCATACAGTCCTGAAAAGTTCCACCGCTTTGTGAAAGCCACAAAACTACTCGGCTACAGCTATGACGCAATAAAGAAGGCGCTGCTCGATAATGGCTGGGATGAGAAAATTTTCGTAGCTGAATTAGGCACGTATTTTATCTAGTTTTGTGCTTCTACTTTAGAAATCTCTTCCTGTGCCAGCCTTTTTGCCTCATCCTCGGACTTGCCCTCTTTCATTAGTTCTCTGGTGCGGACAGAAATTATTACTTCCTTCTTTTTTTCCTCGGGAATTAGTTTATTATATTCGCGCTCGATTATCTCCTGCTCAGCCTTCAGGCCGCGGATCATAGATTCATATTGGTGAACCCGCCCAGAAATATCAGTAAATAATTCAGTTAGGTCGGTTGATTCCAACTGTAGGTTTTGTGGCTCAAGAATTTCAACGTGTGCTGGCAGGAATTCTAATGTTAAATGCAATAGTGGAATAACGTCTTTGTATTCTGCATCAATCTCTAAAAAACCTGCGTAAAATTCCGTTATATCTTTTGATTCAACTTTTTTTGCAGCATTAGTTTTTTCCGAAATGTTTCGCACATCTGTCCTATCTGCCGCAAATTTTTCCGCAATAAGTTTCATTGCGTGGTCTACATGCTCCTGTGGAAAGCCTGCCACCTCAATGAGCATTTTTGCTTTTATCCAGGGTTTTGTTTCATCTGGCATGTATAAACTAAAATAGAAAAGTTATTAATATTTGTGGTTAGTTCTGCAGGCCAGCAAGCTGCCGCAAAAATCTTGTGACTATTAAGGAAACCAAGAATGTTAGTGCAAAGGTTATCACAAATGACTTAACTAAGCTTTGAAAAAATATTTCAGTGATGCCCACATTTAGCCACGTCATTGTTATAGATACTACCAGCGACATGGTCAGAGACATCAGTGCGCTAAAAGTTATTTCTGCACTAATTATTTTGTATCCGGCCATAAAAAAAGCTGTGTCACTAAATATATAAATCTAATGTGCGGGCTAGAAAAATTTAAATGCACCAGTTTAGCATGGTATTTATGCGCTGGTCACCATTACTGTTAATCTTACTGGCAATTCCTGCTGCAAATGCAATCGTGATAAACGAGATTATGTATGATCCGGCCGGCAGTGATGCTGGCAGAGAGTGGGTTGAAATCTATAACAATGAAAGTTTTGAAGTTAATCTATTAGGTTGGAAATTTTTTGAAGAGGGCACAAATCATGGGCTGACTTTGGCAAACGGCAGCTGGACTTTGCCTGCCGGCAGTTTTGCCATAATTGCAGACAATTACACTAAATTTTTATTAGATTATTCTGACTTTAACGACACTCTTTTTGACAGCATATTCAGTTTATCAAATTTTGGTGAATCTATTGCATTAAAAAATTCCTCTCTTTTCGCTCTAGAGATTATTAATTATGGCGCAATGTCAGATGCATCTGGCAATGGAAACTCACTTCAACGTGTTAGTTCAGGCCGTCCCTGGAACTCAAGTAATATATTTGCCCGGCCAGCAACGCCAGGCGCACAGAACTTCTTCGAGCACGAAATCTCACTTAAATTAGAACAAACAAACACAAACGAAATCACCGCGCACCTCGCGAACAATGGATTGAGTGATGAAAACATAACACTAGAACTTTTTATTGATGGAAATATTTCTGGTGAGAATGAACTAGCACTAGCCAGCTTTGATTCTGGCGATGTAACTTTTGTTTTGGAAAATCTGACTGCAGGCGAGCACGTTGCGCTGGTTGACGCAACTTTTTCCGGCGGCGCGGTCTCGGCAGAATCAAATTTTTCCACTGCACTGCCGAACGCGGATGTCTATCTTGAAATAGAAATTAATCAATCTACAGACGAATACCTAATTACAGCGTATCCAGAAAATTCAAGCCTTTCCGCAGAAGTTTTTGTTATGCCGATCGGAGTAGAAGGTGCAGACGGATTTACTAGTGGGTATGATTTGGATTCTGAAAACGACTGGATAGATGCCTACTCTGACATAATCGACCCAGAGATAGACTTTGGCACCTATGATTTATGCGCCGAAATTCTAGAAATTACTAATTACAACGACACCAATTTAGAAAATAATTTTGTTTGCCAGAATTTCACTATCGCACCGCCGGCAAGCCAGACAAGAACGCGGATAAAAACATTTGTTGAATATGATATGTATGCTTTAAATCAAACGCTTTTCTGGACCGCACAGCTATTTCCGCTCTCCCCTGGAACAGCCGGCAATCTCACAATAAGCCTGCAGAAAAAGGGCACGCAATCAACAACCGAGCTCTTGAAAATAGAAAACTACAATCTGACAGAAAATATAATTCTATCCAGCAACTTCACTATTCCAGAAGACTGGATTGAAGGTATTTATAAAGTCCGAGCGAAGTTCAAATACTCCGAAAAATATCTTGACTCCCGTGACTCTGGCCAGTTCTGGCTTGCCGGCCTGAAGGACTTGGGGCAGGCCAACATCACAATTTTGAAAACACCGACTTACCTTAGCTTTGGCGGTTTCGGAACAACGGTCGTAAAGTTCTTTGCTGGCAACTACAACTACGACAAGCTGAGATTTTTGGTTTATGGCTACCCGTCGCAGGTTTTGATAGACCTGGACGGCAAGGGCCTGACAGCCAGCTCTTCTGATGCGGCGGTTGCAGTCGATATTCCTGATGTCAGGCGAGGCGAGTCTTACTATCTGGCGCTGCCGGAATTCGCGAAACAAAACTGTGAAAATCAATACAAATCAGAAAATTACAGAATACGCGTGCGCGCCTTCAAACCAGTTGGGAGTGGGTGGGAAGAGCTGGCCACAACAGACTACCAGCTACCCTTCAGTAATCGGGTTGGGGCGTTCTGTCCAGAGGCGCCGAAAAAAGAACGCGTATCACTAGCGGGCCTGCAGCTGCAAAAGCAAAAAACTGTATCTGATGTACTTGACCTATCCGTTTTCGACGCCCCAGAAAAAGTTACTGCTGGAGACTCATTCACTTTGGAAGTCGAAGTAGAAAATAAACAAAACACCACGAAGAAATTCCAGGTTTATTCCCATATCTACTCTGGCAAAAACGTTTTCACGGAGGGTGGCTGGACTGGCAATGCACAAACCATCGAATTAGATGGTCTTACTAGTAAGAAAATCTTACTGGATAATGTTGTAAAAGAAGATACTGTGTCCGGCAGGCACGTCTTACGGGTTCGCGCAAAGGTTGATGGAAAAGACGTTGACTGGGATTCCGAAATTGAGATTGTTGCGCCAGAGCAGTCCGCGGAGGGAACATTAGCAGTCGGTGGGGCAGGCCCTTCAAGCATCACTGGCGCAGCAGTCCTGTGGAGATCGGAGAAGGCGGGCAATCTCTCGGTGGCTGCACTCGCGGTGATTGCAATTTTACTAATATTAGTAGTAGTGCTGATTAAAGCACATAAATAAGTGCTTAAATTTATAACCAGAAGCTACGTAGGTATGGTATGGGCTGGCTTAAGGTTTTATTTAAACCACAACTGCCGAAAACTGAGGAGAGGCGATTTAGGATTACTTTTGTAGTTTTAGCGATTGCGGTTTTGATGTTAACACTTATTAACATTTTATTCCTAAATAATCGGGAATTTGCATTTTACTTTTTGCTGGCATTTGGGACCCTCTTCCTATTTTTTGAAGGCCGTGGGCGATCACAGCTAAATTGGAAAATACTTTTTGCCGCGGGCCTTCTAATGGTTCTGCTCCTCTTAGATAATACAGTTCGCTTTGGCGATTTCCGGTTGTATGATTCTTACCTTTTTGGCGTCCGCTTTGATAACATTGCGCACTTCTTAGGATTTGTTTTTGTTGCTTTCGTAGTCTACCGTTTTCTGACGCATTATTTCAAACCAATAATTAAGAAGCACTACCTGCTGGCAACCGTGATTTTTCTAACCCTTGGTCTGGGCGCGATGTTAGAGATTTTTGAATTTTCTGCTGTTATCTTTTTTCAAGCAGATGTCGGCGATTATACCAACAATGCGATTGATTTAGTCGTGGATGCATTTGGTGCTCTCATCGGTGCGGTTTTTGTGGATGTGCTGCACTGGAAGAAATAGCAATTATTTCTCACCTAAACTCACCACTTTCACCTTACTTCTGAATCCTGGCGTGGTTATTCTGCACACATCATCCAAACCAAGGCCGAGCTCATTGCACTTCACACTTATCTCCGAGCCTTGTTTGTTTACCGTGCAGTAATCCGGGATCTCTGTTTTTATTGCATCAACACCCTTCGAGAAGCCGACCGACTTGCCTGCCCAGAAGCCTATGCCTAGCGCCACGAAAACGCCTACCAGCACCACTATGACAAGCTGATACATCATCAGCTCATACTTTGTCTCACTTTGTTTATTGCTTTGTTCTTCCATCTTTCCCTTCCGTGCCAGCGCCCTGCGGCAGTTGCTGGCCTGCTCCACTTTTTACTTTAATCACTACCTTTGATTGCAAGAATTTCATCACGTTAAATGGGTCAACAACATATTTCACCTCGCGGCCCTCCTCCTCCTTCTTCACTAGTCCCTGCTCCTCCAGCTCCTTGACCTGCTTTGACGCGAAGCTTTTGTCTGTGTTCAGGGCCTGCGCAAGGTCTTTATTTTTGTTCTTCCCCAACAAAATCGCGGTAATTATCCTAAAAGTCTGTGCCAAATTGTGCGCCTCCCGCTTGCCAACGCCTAGCTGCTCGAGCTCTTGCGGAGATTTTTCTAAAATATCTTGTGCCGTAATTAACTGTGCAGGCTTCAGCTCGTCGCCTTTTTTAGGCTCGGTGACCGTGATTATCTCCCCAACCTCTACCCGCGGGCTTTGTATTGCGCTAATCTGCGGGCGGGCCGACTCTCCTGTCTCCTTCTCGCCTCCAACTTTCTTTGCCATCTTTACACAAAACCAGACAACAGATAAGCTTTAATAATTTTAGATAGCTGGGACTACGTTCGCTTATAGTTGCTGGACCGAGGAATATCCTACACCAACGAAAACTATTAATATTCAAATTACTAGTATTACAATGGTGTGGGATAAATATGGTCACGTCGAGTTTAAAATTGTGGGTTTTAGTGGCAGTACTCGTAGTCGGAGTAATCGCGGCATCTGCGAGTATAACTGGTGCTGCAACTGATACACGCAGTGGGTATACTGCACCAACCTTATTTATTGATGGGCCCGCTGATAATGCAGTGTTTGCATCTGGCTCGCAAGTAACCGTCTTTGGCTGGGCAGCAGACAGGTCTAACACGGAAGTTACCGCCGTAAAAGTATTCTTGGATGATGTCGAGTTGGCTACTCCAAGAACAGTACGTAATGACGTATGTAATGTTTACCCAGAAATTTATGAATGTGGTTTAGCAGCATTGAATCCAAATTACCACAAGACAGGCTACTCTGTTAGTACTTCTCCGGTGGATGGTGTGCATACAATATTGGTACGCGCCACAACTTCAAATTCATGGAGAGAGATGACTAAAACGATAACTATTGGCGCGGGTTCTAAAGCATCAGCACCACCCAAAATATGGACAGATGTTCCAGTAAATGGAAAATCATACAAAAACGGTCAACAGATACGCTTTTTCGGCTGGACATATGATGTAGATTATTTATTCCCAACTACAGTCAAAACATTTGTAGACGGAGTTGAAATACCTGTTAATCGTGAAGTTCGGGCAGACGTTTGCAGTTTCTTTAACAACAAGCCATACGAGTGCGCACAAGGAACACAGCTAGTCGGCTGGTATGCAACTTGGACGCCAAACGATGATTTCAGCGGCGGCGGGCCAAATGGGACAGCGACTAAATATTCACACACGCTACGGGTGCGATCCTCGGTGCCAGGTCAGATAGCGAACGATAACGTTGGTTTCAGTGTCATACCGTAAAATTAAATGCGACCTGTTCCACCGGCTAAGCTCGCTGGAATGACGCGTGCGCTTAAAAAATATTTATTTCATAACTTTCAAACCGAAACTCAGGCTTTCGAAATGTAAGTCGATGCTGTGCGAAAACACACCATAATTCTTTTAAATGAATTTTCCGTCTTTCAATTAATTGGAGCGTGTGAGCTGGCCATGATGTTGCAAAACTGAGCCGGATTCTTAATGCTCTAACAAGAGGTAAAAAAAATGGAAAACTTTGTACTGAAGGCCAAAAGTGCTATTAAGCGCTTGGCAGCGGTATCAACCGGTGCAGTAATGCTCGGTGCCACAATGTTTGGCGCTGTTGCAGCTGCAGACTTGAGCATGTACCCGAGCCCATTCGTAAAGGATGGCAAGTGGGTAGGCTTAATTGTGGTTGGTGCTGACGCAGCTCCAGCAGACGTTATTGGAGCTACGGACATTGCCGCGACATTAGCACAGCAGGCAACAACAACCGCCACTGGAACGGGAACAACAACAACCGTAGGTGGAAAAACAACTGACGTAACACTTGGACGATTCATCGGCGATTCAGCCAGCAATGGCTTCGATGTAGAACTACAAGATGACGATGTCAAGGGATTGCAAGATACTACGATTGTATTCCAAGGTACCTCCTACGATGTTGCAGACGAAATTGTGTTCCGAAACGGCACAGCTCGCGTCCCAACAGTAGGCGGCCCGGAAGTCGCGACATCCATATTTAGCTCCGATGATGACTACAAAGATGGCGTATTCGTTGAATCAGACAGGAAGTCTATTGCGTACTACTATATGTTTGACACATCAATAAATGTGTCCAAAGCAACAACAAACGATCCACTAGCCATCAACTTCTTAGGCAAGAAGATAAAAATAACTACTGTATCTGTAGGCAGTGCAACAAACGCAGCAGCAGAGTTCAGCGCCCGAGTTGGAGAGGAAGTGTTCTTGAACGTAGGTGACACAGTCACAATCGAAGGAAAGAAAGTGACTTTGAAGAACGTCGGTTCAGCGACTTCCAACACACCAGTAATTGTGGACATCGATGGTGTTGTTGAAACGGTAACTGGAACAGAGACCGTAAATGGCTTAGAAGTTAGTGTTGCAGACTCGTTTTATTCAGACAATCTGAATGAAAGAGCATCAACATTGATTTTAGGCAAAGATGCAGTTGAAACATACAAGACTGGCGACAAATACATCGTCCCTTGTGCGGCAGGCTGGCACCGCTCTAATTGCGACAAAAACACGCCTGACTGGAAATGGGAAATTGTAAACCTAACCTCTGAAGCTGCAACGTCCTTGAGTGCAGGAACCGGTCCAATAATCGGTATCTACAACGAGTACATTGTAAACGACAACTCCGACAACCCAATAACTGTCGGCGGAATGTATGACCTGCCATCTGGCGGCTTTTCGGTAAAGTTCAACAAGCTGTCAGTACCAGACGACAAATATGCAACACTGACGGTAAAGTTCGATTCATCGCTAGATCTCAGCGACGCAGGTGCGGCATTCAGTGGACAGACATCTGAAGCTGGATTCATAATTGAATCCGATGTTGCAGAAGGCCTGTATATAACCTCTGGTGCGGTAAACAAACGAGTATCGTCCATATATTTGAGCGCAAACGACTCGTACGCCGGCAGCATAGATGTATTCTACAAGGACCCAACAAACAACAAGATTGCCCTAGCGACAACATTTAACAGCAGCAGCCCACCGTTCCCAGCAACGCCAACCGTGGCAGCATCCCTGGGCACAAAGATAGCTGAGTTGAACTACGAAGACACAAAGTCTAACAATGTGCTCATCGGCGTGTACGGTAACATGACAAACACAGGTACAGACGCGGTTAACCTGACACTGGAGTTCAACGACGACAACGGCTACATACCAGTAGATTTAGACAGCTGGATGATAGACCTCGGCGACGATGGCGCAGCAACACCTGAATTTGACACACTAGGCAGAACTGCAAATACCGAAGAGGCAACAGAAGTAATGTGGAACCCTGTGAGGATTAATAACATCAGTGCAATAAGCAATCCAAGCAAAGTTCTAGTGGGAACCAAGGACGAGAACCACCGAGGCCTCTACGGCGAAATCTTAGTAGACCCGAAGAGCAACGGCGCGTCCAACAGAGTGAAGTTCAAGATACCACGAGATGTGGTACGAGCTGAACTCTCAGTAGTTGGCCCAGAGACAACTGTAAGCACAACAGGCGGAGCTGTAACTGTTAGCCCTGTATCAGGCGTGCCAGTAGCACAGCTTGACACTGAAGTAACCGACAAAACTGCAAGGGACATGATCCTAGTGGGCGGCCCAGCAGTCAACAGATTGGCAGCAGAAGCACTCGGCTTGAAATACCCGACAAGCGGTGCAGAATCGACGGTACCAGAGAATGCAGCAATGTTAAGATTGGTTGAAAATGCATTCGGCGGCACTCGAGTTGCACTAGTCGTAGCAGGTTGGGAATCTAGCAACACCAGAGATGCATCAACAGTGCTGAAGGACTTCAGGTCTTACAGCGACAAGTTGACAGGCAAATCAGTGACTGTTAGCAGCAGCGCAGGCAAGTTAGTTGTCAGTGCTCCGAGCGTGTAAGTAAGT
>CAZUEL010000025.1:0-11628 GCA_964619325.1 Candidatus Woesearchaeota archaeon
CTCTGCATCGCCGGAGATTTCAAAAACTAATTCGTAGTCCGCACCAACATAGTGGTTGTCGTAAATATCACAGCTATCGATGCACCAGTCTTTGAAATTTATTTTCTTTTCTTGATTGGACTGGGCTTTAACCTCTAAGCCCACCCGCACTTCCTGTTCCACAGGTTGCTCTTGCTGTGAGGCTTGCTCCTCTTGAACTAATATTTCTTCTTGTAAGTTTGCTGTTTCTTGAGGCTGCGGCGATTCAACTTGTTCTTGAGCTACCTGCTCTGCGCTTACCGGCGCTGGCTCAGCCACTGGTTCTTGCTCTTGACTTTCCGGTGATGCCGGCTGTTCCTCAGTGTTTTCGGTTACTTGTTGTTGTGGTTCTTGCTGTTCGTTATTATTTTGCTCGCTGACGCTAGGACTTTCTGGCGAACTCGCAGACGCAGCAGCAACGCTGGTGCTGCTTTCACCCGGTGAAGCCGAACTGCTAGTGGAACTCGGAGGACTGCTTGAACCTGATGTGGCAGTTTCGCTTGTGGAACTGCCGGAATTAGAATTACTGTGCGATTCTGATTTGCTCTCTGACTTACTTTCAGATTTAGATTCGCTCTTAGATTCACCGCCGCCCGCATCTCCTTCTCCATTTCCTCCACCATCACCACCACCTTCCTTGACAGCAAACCCGGTTATTCCATTTTCGCCCTGTGAATTAATTGTATCTGAGTCGACAATCAAGTGTCTGTTGGTCCCGTTCTGCAGGTAAACTTTCACTGAGCCCTCGCCTGTGAGCTGGCCACTCAGCTTGAACGCCTTGAGCGCATAGCCCACCTGCATCTCGTGCAGTGAGATTGTTTCTGTGGCGCTGCTGTCTTCATTGTAGTTGACACCCTGCGTGTGCGTGATTTCATCGCCGGCCACCGCGAAGCCAGTGATGCCAGCCTCAAATCTAAAAACAAAAATCGCCGCGAAGATGATAGCTATGAGTATCGCTGTTATCTTAAAACGCTCCAACGTTGACATGGCCAGAAGAATATCGTATTTGGCATTTATAATGCTTTACTAAAATCTCTTTGAATCGACGCAAACCTTGCACACAAACTGGCTTTTTTTGAACAGCAGGTGCGTGTTGTTGCCGCACATCTCGCACTTGCCGTATGCGGTGTATTGCGGATATAGCTGCGGGCCTTTTATCCTGGCCTGCTCAACGAGAATGTCAACCATCTCTTGTGAATTTTTCAGGATATCGCGGTTGGTAACAATCCCAACAAGCCGGCCATCCGCACAAACAAATGCGCGCGAAACATCTTCCTTTGCCATCAACCTAGCAATTTTTCCAACATCCTCATCGGGCCCGACAGTAATCCTCGGCGGTAGCATGATGTCTTTTACAAGAACTTTTGAAGCCTGCACGTCAGCCTCAACAACTTTCTGCATTATCGTGCGCTCGGTGACCGCGCCGACTAGCTCGCCATCCTCCATAATTGGCAGGCCACCAATTCGAAACTGGTTCATCAGCCTCGCAGCCTCAACAAGATTCATCTCCGGGCTGGCAATGACTACTTCGTGCGTCATTATGTCAGACGCCTTGAGCAAGCGTGATGCCATGCTTAATTAAAGCGCTTGAAATTTATATAGAATTGTTTTGTTAGAAATATATATTAATCTATATATGTACACATTTTATAAATATTAGTACTTCGCATTTAGCATGTCAGCACCCAGTATGTCCGGTGGATTAGAACGCACCCTAGGTATGCCAGGGAACGTGACTGTCAATTTTAATTTTAGCACCACAAATATTACTGTCCTATCAAGAGACCAGGTAAACCACCAAGCCTATCTGGCATTTAAGCCGGAAACCTGCGGGCAGTGCGGCAACGCACAGGCAGCGCTATCACAACAGATTTATCCAAATCAGCAGCCAAATAACGCGCAGGTCTCACCACCACAATTGGCTTATGGATCTGTGCACCCGGACAGGCAAAGTGTGTACCAACGGCCAACCACTTACGAAGCACACTGGCAAACCGATACTGGCGCGATGACTGCAAGCTACAACGCAGCCGTTGGCGGCTATGCTAGTGCCGCAGCTTCTGCATCAGTTGCGCAGCAGGCAGCGAGGGTGCAAGGCTATGCCGACGCCAGAGAAGCAGAAAGCGCAAGACAAGGTGCAGCCTACGCTGCCAAGTAGTAGATGGAAACCTTTATATATGTAAATATTGATAATATATTGTGGCTACTAGACTGGCGAAACGATTAAAAGCTCATAGTCTTAGCTCCTAATAAAATGTGCGGACTTGATCAGAACGGGCTGTGCCCGTGGATGGCAATGAAAGGTGGCAATGTTAGCCAGAGCTACCAATCTCAAGCACCAGGCCAGCCAACCTCACTTGATGCCAACTTAGGGCCGAGCGCGAGCAGTGGCTACGCATCGATGCCGCAGCAACAGCTAAACAGCTACATGGGCCCGAACAACGGCAATCAGACCTACTCCGGCACCACAAATCCTGCGGACAGCTACGCACAGGACAACGCAAGTTCAAGCTATCTAACCAATGCAGACTCAAATGCAAACGCATCTGAATCTTACGCTGGCGGGCCAGCCCAGCAAAACGCGGGCGCGCCGCAGGCACAGATGTACATGCCGGGCCGCGGGCCTTCCGGGGCAAGCTCCCCTCGTTCAGCATACATGGCAGGCAAGCCAGGCGGACCGCAAAGCCCGCAGGCCAGCTACACTGGCAAAGCAACAGCTGGTGGACAGCTACCATCAAAAGAAGCGGATTACAAACCAGAGGAAAAGAAAACAAAAGTTGCTGCGGAAGAAAAGAAAGTGGACATAGGAGTGGAATTAGAGGACGAGAAGAAAGTCAAAGCGGCTGGCAAGCACGTAATCGAAACCGAAAATAATGAAGAAATATATTTCTGCAAACAGCACAAGAGAGAGGAGTACGAAGGAACGCACGACGCAACCAAAAACGATAAAAAGAAAAAGAGTTAGTTTTATAAACCGAATTTTTGAGGCAAACCAATGAAAGCGGTCATTTTGAACTACAGAGGCTCGCACAAGCAGCAGACAGTAAATCAGATGCTTGTGAAGGTGGAAGGCGTCGACTCTAAGGCCGATGCCGCAAAATTAGTCGGCAAGACAGTCACATTCACCACAGAATCTGGCAAGAAAATCTCTGGCAAGGTCTCTGCCCCGCATGGCGGAAAAGGTGTTGTCCGCACAATATTTAGTGAGAAAGGGCTACCGGGCCAGGCATTGGGGCAGACTGTTGTTGTAGAGTAGAACGCAAGTCGGGCAGGCCAGCCATTTTTTCAAGCGCAGCTTCTAGGTCGGTTAACAACACATCGTCAACGCTATGCCGGAATGCTCTCAGCTCGCCGGCAATGCTCAAGTGGTCTAATGACACTCCCTTCGTCCAGTCAATCAATCTCTGCCCCAAGGCAAGTTCGGCGGTAAAAAATTGATGTTCGAGCTGAGCAATTGGAACTTTTATTATGCCTTCCCCAACATACACCACAAGTTCATCTGCATAAAGGTCAAAAGTAATTAACCCCTCCCAAATATATCTTTTTGGCAACCCACTACCCTGGCTAACTTGCTCCGCGCCTATTCTGGATAGATATGTTTGAACATCAGTATAAAGCATCTTCAACTCGCCCAGAAAATAGCTATCGGATACGGCTTGTTTGTTGCCGGAGAAATATCATATAATTTTTTTAATTTGCCGCCCAAAGAAATATCAAAACGCACAAAAACCTGGCCCGCGGTTGTTTTTAAGAAATAAGTACCCTGCGGCCAATTGCCGGCCACAGTCTCAATCTTCTTGATGAACGCCTTCTTAGAATTTAACTCTGGTTTTTGAAAAGAAACAAAACGATATTTTCTGTAGGGGCCGACAAAATGCTGCCTCACTCGCATAACCTCGAATCTGCTTGCAGAAGTCAGCTTGGGCAATTCAACCTGCATCGTCATTGTTCCAGCCATCGTAATATGTAGGATTTGCTCCTATCTCAATATATGTAAGAACATTGCAGGTATATAAGGCTTGTGTTCGATTTTGGGATATTTGGTATTAAGAAGTGCGATGGTTTAACCGCGCCGCATCGCGTTGACGACATCTTTCCGCGGCTGCATGTAGCGCTCTGGAACGCTCTTCAGACTGTATGCTATCGTTGTATGCTTCCGCAACCAGCCTGCCAAACAGATAGACAGATAAGCTTCGCTTTTCTGCAGGGCCACGCACTATCTGCCTGAGATCATCAAAATCCTCAATTATTCCTGCTGGACCGACCACGCTTACCCACGTTAAACCACCGGCAGCCACAGGGCGCGCCCTAGCCGCCTCCAATTCCTGCAAAAACATAGGGATTAATCGCCTCTCGTAGTCGGTGCCTATATGCAGCACATCATAAAGTGATCTAAACGTAGTTGGCTTTTGGTTCATGAGTGTGCTTGCAAGTTCGCGGTGCCGCGGATCGACTGAAAGTGCTAAAACGCCAATTTCTGGGCAGGTCCAATCTGGGCCAGATAGTTGTCTATAAACGGGCGTGCCAAATTTATGGTACGTTGTTTGGAACGGAATTCTGGAGCGTTTACTCATACTAATATTTACAATACTGTCTTTAAAAGCCTTCCTAAACTGCCGGTGCTGCAACCGCCTTGACCTCTTTTACTTTAGATGGGAACTTGACATTCAAATCCTCAGAACCATATTTTACAATTATTGCATTCACCTGCGCAGTATCTGCGGAGATTGTGTTGCCCCTGATTGAGCGCTTGGCCAGCCTGCCCTTGTGTTTCTTCGGGACGTGGTAGCCAACGCTCTCGCCCAGCAGCAATTTTCTCCTGCCGACGCCGTCCACATCGGTTCGCATTGGAAAGCCACTCCTGTCCGAGCCACCAGTAATCTGGAACTCAAAGCCGGTCAAATTAATTAATTCCCCGCGGAATGTCTCACCAATCTTCTTGCCGAACAGCTGGTCAGCATCCGGGCTCTTCAGCTCGAACTTGAATGTTCGTTTCGTTTTCTTATCGCCGATGTCTAGCTTAAAGTCTGCCATTTTACCTGCGCGCTCCACTTAATTTATCTGATAATTCACTACGTCTGTTGCGATACTGCCTATAAAGACCATAAATAACTACGCCAGCAACTAACAGCACAGTGTATAATCCGACTGCTACGACAATGTTGGCATCATGGGCAGACATGTGAGATGGCGCACCGTAAATTCTCTGACAGTCTTCTTGGGGAGACAGTTCTAAACACAGATCCAGGCTGCTTTTCAAGAACACCATTTTACCTGCTTCCCCCTGCCTGCCTCTCCAAGTCAGTCCTCTTTGTCAGGCAGTTTGACTTGGTTGCATCGTTGTTTGATGTTGCGATTATCTCATCGGCCAGCGCATCCCAGACGTGCCGCTTGTTTTTTCGCGAGGCGTTGAACGCACCCTGTGTCATCCATCTTAGGCATAAATCAATCCTGCGCTGCGGCGACATATCCGCAGCCTTCGGGTAGCGGACTCCGCCATACTCGATCGTCGCGACACCCTCTCGCGGCGAGCCGACCTCAAATGCGCGCACCAGAACCTCAACCGGATTTTTCTTCGACTTCTGCTCAATAATTTCCAAGGTTCGCTTTATTATGTTGTATTGCGTGGCCAGCATTCCCGTCTGCGACCTCGTAGTCCAGTAGTGCTTCTTGCCCTTGTGGCCCGTTGCCATTAATTTTAATATCAGCCTTTCGACGATTGATTTCTTGGATTTCCAGAACTGCTTCTTGATGTTGCGGCCGGCCGAGTAGGGCACGACCATCGGCGAAATATTCAAATACGGTTTCAAACCAAGATCGCGGACCTCAAAATCAGTGCTCCACTTATTGAATAATTTTAAGTGTGCAAATTTCAGTCTTCGCTTTTCTGCCTCTTTCTGTTTTATCCTTGCCAATTTCTCTGCTTCCGTCAGGGCAGCTTTTTGTTCTATGATTATCGGTGCCGGCTCTTCAGAAGTTGGTTTTGGCATCTCTGTTTTTACTATGGGCGTTTCCGTTGGCTTTACTCTCTTGGCTTTCTTTTCCGCCTGTTTTGTTTCGGGTTGCACAACCTGTGTGGTTTGTTCCATTGTTGTTGCAACCGGTTCAGCCATTTTATCTTCCCACCGTCTTTTCTATTTTGCCTCTTACCAATCTTATCAAAGGCTGGTTGTTGACTTTCACGACTTGCCAGCGAATTCCAGATAGATCGCCCTTCGCGCCACCCTTTGCGCCCGAGATTCCCTCAACGACAACTTCGTCGTGCTCGTTAATGAAAGTAATCGCGCGGTTTCTTGGAGCGAGTGCAGTAATCTGTTTTCCGTTTTTTGTTAATTGCACGCGGACACATTTTCGTAGGCCAGAGTTCGGTTGCTTTGCTTCTACCTGTCGCTTTTCGAGAACAATACCTCGGGCCTGCGGTGCGCCTTCTAACGGGTCAACCTTTTCCTTAACCTTGAGAATACGCTTGACGTACCACTCGCCAGCCCACCTAAAATTAGCTCTACGTTTCTGCAATTTCTTGGCTGTGAATAAGCCTCTGGATTTTTTGCTCATATCTTCACCGATGCAAAATTAGCGAACCGAGTTCGCTTTATTTTAGACATTTTATTAAACTAACCCTTTAAGTTGATTTATAAGCATTTCGCAGAGATAAGTTTATAATTCTTAGCTCCGAAATCAAACCATGGTATTAAAGAAACCAAACTATCAATGCCCGAAGTGCGGCTTTACCTACGACCCGGAATCTGGGCTGGAGGACGCGGGCATCAAGAGGGGGACTGCTTTTGACGACGTAAAACAAACCTTCAAATGCCCAGGCTGCGGCAACCCGAAATCAAAGTTCAAAGAGATCATGGATCCGCTAGAAGAGGCGATTGGCCTGCTCGGGAAATATTACGAGGACGGGCCTAAGAGGAAGTTTGAACATGAAGATTAGCCAGCGCTTATGCCTACGCTAACATCTTCTAATTCTTGGATGTGCTTATTGTACCCACCAATGAATGCCACAAACTCTTTATCAGTTAACGGTCGCACACCAATCAACTTACCGGTGCCCTCAGCGATAGCGGTCATTTGTTCTAAGTTAAGTACGTTTAAGCGTTGTTGTTTTTCAAACAAGTCACGCGCAACCGTCCAGCCTAAATAATTCGCAGACCTTGCTGAAAAGCGTGCTGGGCCATCGACTAAAATTGTAGCATCCATCTGCCGGCCGGGCGTTACTAAACACGCAATATAAGCCTTGGGAATACGAACTGCAACCACATAAGTTTGACTTTGTTCATCCATATACTGGACTAAACAATTAACCTTAAAAACCTTTCGGCAGTCGGACTGGAAAGAATTTTTATTATGTAGTTTATACGTTCTATGCTGTTCAAATAGTCCACAACAACACAAAACTTTTTAACTTGAATAAATGCGCTCTGATTATGTTAGACGGATTACAATTATTGTACGCATCTAAACGATGGGACATCAAAGCCCGCCTCGCTGAATTTAAGCAGCTCTGGCAGGATGCGGATGACAAGAAAATTTTTGCGGAGCTTGCGTTCTGCTTGTGCACGCCGCAGTCCCGGGCAACTGCGGCGGACATCGCAATCCGCAGGGCGATAGACTCAAACCATTTGTACGATGGCAAGCCCGAGCAAATTGCGGAGCACCTCGTAAAATCCGGCGTCCGTTTCGCGAACAACAAAGCCCGCTACATCCACGAAGCGCGCGGCTATTTTTCGCAGGCCGGCGACCTCCGCATAAAAAACAAATTAAACACGGAAGATATACTTGGCCTGCGGGCGTGGCTCTGCGAAAACATCAAAGGCCTTGGGATGAAAGAATCCTCGCACTTTTTGCGGAATATCGGCTTCGGCGACAACCTCGCAATTTTGGACAGGCATATCCTGAAAAACCTGAAGAAATATGGTGTGATCCCCGCAATTCCTGCTGTGCTAGGCAGGCCGGCCTACCTAGAAATTGAGGAGCGCCTGAGGAAGTTTTCGCAGAAAGTCAGGATACCGCTGGCAGAGATTGACCTGCTGTTCTGGTCTGAGGAGACGGGACAGATTTTTAAATAACACTTCTGTGTTTTAGTTTGTGGGCCGGTGGTCTAGCGGTACGCGCTCGAAGTACACTTCGGCTGGCTTTGCGTGCGCGCAAAATGACGTCGCCCTTACAGTACAGCCCCTTTCTTTTTGAAAAAGAAAGGTGCTCTACGAAACCGCCAAAGAAAACAGTGGGTTCTTCGAACCCACAAAGGCGATTTCAAAATAAGTAAGGCGAAGGCCGTAGGTTCGATGCGGATGAAGTCTGCATTCCAGCAAACTTCGTTTGATGAAATTCCTACCCGGCCCACTATTTTTAAAATCAGCCGAAAATCCCGCCAAGCCCTTCAATCGCTGCGTTCTCTAAATCCTCGATTTTCTTCTGGACTTCGGCAGCTTCCTTGCTCTTCAACAGTTTGGCCCCGGCATCCAGCAGCGCCTTCTCATTTCGCTTGAAAAATTCATCATCTGCTTTGATGTAAAGGTAGTGCGCTTCTGTACTCTTGCCGACCGCCCTACTATCGCGCAGGATGTAGCCCTGTGTCTTAAACTCGTTGATTATCCACTTTGTAGGATTCTTCGGGTCCTTCTTGTCTTCCGCGTCGAGAACTCCCTTTATCTTGCCAATGCTTGCCTGCGCAATTTCATAGACGCGCACCATTATTTCACTTCTTTTATATGCACATCCGCCTTCATCTCACCCTTGTTTGTGCTAACTACAGTTATGCTCAGGCCATTTAAGACTTTTGTTGCCCCCTGGCCTATTTCGACAAGGTCATAACCAACCTGGAACGTAGCAGAGTAATCGTTGTTTATTGCTAGCAGGATTATTTTTGACGGGTACTCTATTATGGTATCGCTCAGGCTTAACGTAAAGTTTTCGCGCTTCGGCAGCGTGGTCACGCAGTCCCCACCAGAGCAAGAGACCTCACACGTCTTACGCACCACTTCATCCGTGCAGCCGTCCCCGTTAACATCCTTACACTCCATTATGTCCCTGCCCCTGCAATAGATGCCGAGCCTGCAGGCATCCGAGCATTTTGCTTCATCCGCAAATGCATCAATAAACCAGCTGGATTTTATTTTTGCTAAGTCAATTGAGATTGTTTGCGTTTCGTTTCCGGTTGCGGCATCAAGCAAAACATATGCTGCGCCTTTCTTCTCAACAAAATCCTTGAATTTTAGCGTCTGGCCGGCATACTCGCTTTTCATTTTTTGTATAAAATTATCTTTTGAGCCAAGTTTCTGCAGTTCCGGTTTTAGGGAATCGTAAACTTTACCGTAATCTGCCTGCTCCATCGCAGTTGCAAATGCAGTTGCGACAGTTTCGGCTTTGCTGCCGAATGAAATTCCTGATGAACCATAATAACCGCCAGCCACTATGGCCACAACTACGAGCCCGATCACGAGCCAGCCTTTTGAGTTAAGTGCCATGGTTTTACGAGGTTTGTTTGATATAAAAAGTTTTTGTAACTGGCGAATACTTTTATAACCCAAACTTCGCTGCGCTCGCTCGTGAATAAAAGCTCAAAGCTTTTATAAACCAAAATTTAACCTTTAGGTTATGCCTCTGTAGCTCAACCTGGCAGATAACGCCAAAAGCTCCGCTTGTTGGCGGATTTTGGCTTGTTAGCCAAAAGCGTCGGTTTTGTATGACGCGAAAGTCATTTCGCGGACGTTCGTGTCCGAACGAACCGAAGGTTGCTGGTTCAACTCCGGCCGGAGGCACTTAACTATTTGATGAGGTAATATTCACAACTGCCTTAACTTGGTCTCTTGGCACCTGCAGCTTGAGCCTGCCGCCGGCTGCCTTTACTACAACACCCTGCCGCGTAATCAGCTTGCCATTCTTGTCGATCACGTTCACGCCGTTCCATGTTGCAGTGCCAAGGCTTGAGCCGGAGAATGAGAACACGATGTTATCGTTGCCTCTTGGCGAGGCGACAGTGAACGTGTTTGCAGCGTTTGTAATTGTCAAATCTTCAATCGTTCCGATTGTTGTGCTTGTGCCTGCGGACTGCACGCCATTGTTATCATAATAAATAGCACCAGCCCCGGTTACCCAAGCCTCTGAAGTTCTTGTGCCGCCAACTCTTAATCCATTTCCTGAAGCAGTGAAGTGCGTCGTGCTCACAGAAGAACCGCCGCCCGCCGCACTCAAATCGGCGGTTTCAACATCAACCGCAAGAGAGACGTACCTCTCCTCTGATAATTTATCGAAACAGATTGTTACATAATTATTTGGCAGGCCAACACAGCTTCCTGCTTTTAACTGCGCGTCCTCGCTGTTGAACTCGAGATTATTCTTGACTCCGATGTATGGGCCTGTGAACTCAGATGCTGATGATGTTGATGTGCTTGTGCCTGAGGCTAGCCCACCAATGTTCCACACCCAGCCTGACAGGTTCTCACCGGGGTACGGCTGGCCAGCTTTTGCACCCACCAAAGATTTTTCGCCGATTACAAGCTCAGCGAAATTATTAAACAGGTTGCTGGAGTCATAGAACGACTCTGAGTTTGTTACATCAATCCCGTTCACATTTTCTGTGTTTCCGCGCGAGATTAATTCCGAAACACCTGCCACGTCAACAATTATCGCACCGTTCTGGCTTACCCGCGACAACTGGACTGGCTTGCCATTGATTATAACTTGGTCGCCTAGCTTGAGCAGGTAGGACTGGCCTGCGAGGGCGGTGAAGCTTGAGTTTGAAACGCTTGTTATCTGCCACTCCCTGCCAAGGAAATTTATTTTTAGTGGCGAATCTGAAGAAACCTTAGTAAGGTCAATCGAATTATCAAAAACATAGTAAAATTTTATCGCGCCCTCGTTGACTTCTAACACTGCATCGTCATATTTCTGGCTACTGATTAAAGCAGTTGTCGGGCCGATGAACCTGCCCCGCTGGCCGAGAACTAAAACCTCTCGTGTGTCAGAGTCATCACCCTGCACGTTCACGCTCTCCTGTGCCAGACATAAATCATTCCTGTCAATCAAATCATTAAACTCTGAAGTCAGGTTTGCGCCGAGCGCAACACTTTCCACAATTTGTTTGTTGCAACCCTCTGCTGTTGCAGCCGCATTCATCCGCAGGTCATTGATGCCAATCGCGGAGATGATGAAGATAGCAAGGACGGCGGAATATTTTAGAATGTTATCTTCTTTAGCAGCCATAACTTTTTATTTGTATGCCGCAATATAAATCTATGCCCAACATATTTGATGAGTTATTGCAAGTTGACGTTAAAAATAAGGAGAGATTTCAAGAATTGTTTTCTGAAACTGTGAGAACTGTAAGGCTAAGCAAGTTTTCAATAGTAGTAGGTGAAAAAGAAAAAGAAGATCATTATTTAGTAACTGAAGATGGAAGATTTGGCGGCTATTTCATACACATTGTCCCAAAGGAGATTTATAGCTTATTTAAAAAAATGCAAGCAGCAGTACCACATGACCTGCTAGGTTTTTCTGTTGTGGCTGGTAAGCACAACAACAAAGATGTAAGGGTTAGTTGTTTTGGTGTGCAGTGTAATTTGTTAGGAAAATCTTTGTTTAAATAAATATTATTCCATCTTT
>CAZUEL010000026.1:0-1698 GCA_964619325.1 Candidatus Woesearchaeota archaeon
TCTTGCCTTCGTTTACTAGTTTTTCCATCCTCCGGCCGATGTCCGCAAGAGCTTCTCTGATAGCAGGATTTTCCACCACTTTTGGGCCGGTTCCGAAACCTGTTGCGTTTGGGTCGATTAATAATTTATGCAAGAATAAATCTACTTTGCCTTTTGCTAAATCCTCGGGGTTGATGTAGAGCGGGTAGAGCCTGCAGATGATCGGCCTCTTTTCGTAGATGCCGCACTTTTTGTCTGTTGTTAAGTGTTGGCAGGAGCCGTCCTCCTTCGCGCGCCAACCGTACTGTGCAACTCTTTCAGCAATTGCTTCCTTGGAAAAAAAGCAGCACTTGCCGCACATCGTGCACGCAAATCTCGTGTCGGGCGTTATCTGCTGCAGGCCTAGCTTCTGTTTGGCTGGTTCAGTCATAACTTGTTTGTTAAGTTAGCAACACTTAAAAGTTCTTCCCTGCCAGACTTCATGTTTCTCAATTTTACTTTTTTCGCTTTCACTTCCTGCTGGCCAACAAAAATCACAAATGGAATTGCATTTGTATTTGCGAACTCCAGCGCCTTTGAGAGTTTGTCCATTACAAAACAGGAAATATTATTTTCCCGCAGCCTATTTGCGGTTTCAATCGCGGCATTATCTTGGTTGATTGAAACAACAATGCACTTTGTTGTTTCCAGCGTTACGTTTTGATAGTCCAGGAGCCGGCCAAACGAGATGCCAACAGCGGGAACTTGTTTGTTTACATAGCGGCCGACCGAGTTGTCATAGCGGCCACCCGCAAACAGTGAGCCTTTTATCTCAGGCGCGTATCCTTCGAAAACTGAGCCAGTGTAATATGCAAGGCCGCGCATCAGGAACGGCGAGAACTCCGCTTTTATTTTATACAATTTACACAATTTTAATAATTCTGCAACCTCATCTGCGCCCGCGAATTTTTGTTTTTGGAAAAAATCTATTTTATTATTTAATGTTGTGAAAAGTTTGCTGATTTGTTCTTTGCGTGCATATTTTGTTAAGGATTTTTTGACTTCTACCTCGCCTGCTTTGTCCAGCTTGTCAAGTTCGCGTAAAACATTTTCTCTGTCTTTTATTTTCAAATTGTCTAAAATACTGTTCACTAATGTTCTATTATTGAATTTCAGAGTGTATTTTATTTTCAAGTCTTTGCAGATTTTATCTGCAAGTGCCAAACATTCTGCGTCGGCTTTTACCGAAGCGTCGCCAACAATGTCAGCATCACATTGGATGAACTCGCGGTATCTGTTGCGCTCCACTGGTTCATCCCTGAAAACATAGCCGACCTGGTAGCGGCGGAAGGGCAGCTTGATGTTCGGGTTTTCCTTGAAGACTCTTTTCAGTTGGAAAGTAAACTCAAATCTCAGCGCGAGCTCACGGCCACCACGATCTTTCAGCCGGAATCTATCGGAAACCGCAGAGTCGTTTGGATTGTCCCCGCGGATCAGATCTTCATATTCTATTGTCGGCGTCTCAATTGGCACGAATCCAAACAGCTTGAAGTTCCGTTCTATTATCTCTCTTACTTTCTGCCGCTTCAGCGAGTCAGGCGGCAGGATGTCCCGGAAACCCTTCACGAGTGAAGGACTCGCGAAACTTTGTTTCGCGTTGCCCTTGACTGTTTCGATGGCCATACAATAGTTCCTCCTGTTGACTATAAAAATCTAAGGGGCCGCCGCCGAGATTTCCGT
>CAZUEL010000026.1:1708-9089 GCA_964619325.1 Candidatus Woesearchaeota archaeon
TTTTTCAAACGCAAGAAAAATCAGAAGATTTTTCTGCGCCCAGAAAATGCTTTGCATTTTCTTGGGAGAAAAGGGAAGGAGTATCGGACTCGGGCCTAGAGCTTTCTGTAGTGGGTCCAAAGTTTTGGCGATTGAAAATCGCCTCGCGTTTTTCTTTGGATTCCCAGGAGCCTTTCTTTTCGCAAAAAAAGAAAGGCTGCTGCCACAGGCTCCAATCATACCATTAGACCACGGCAGCCATACCAAAAAAGCTAATTCTGCTAAGAATATGAAAACAGTGAAGACAACCACCACCTGAAATTTTATAACTTGAGCTAGATACAGAACTTCTAACAATGAAGGCAATCAGCTCGTTTTGCCATCGTAACACATTTCTAACTTTGCTAGTATTTAAAGCTTTTGGACTGTTTTCTCAAGCAAACACATTAATATTTAAATAAGAACTGATAAATACTATTATGACTACATATGCAAGAAGTAATTTTGAAAAACCGCCGCTAGTTGCTTTTATTGCCCAGGAATTAAATAATGGTCATGAAACTCCAATTGGAATTGCCATAATAGAAGTTACGAAGGGACCAATTACTAGCCGAAAAGTTAACCAAGCCAAACACCACGCCAGGATTCTAAATGATGAAATTTTTCCGCAGGTTCGTGCTGTGCCACGCATTGTTAGTATTGTTGCAGGATTTCGTATTCCGAGAGAAACATTTGCCTCGCCGCAGACGTGCACCCTTATGTTCGGCGACGAAGTTGAATTTGGTAGGGCCTACGAACAAAGGTTTGGGGCTTTGCCGCAAATAGGCCTGCGATTTGGTTTGGAAAAATGTTTGGGGCAGGTAGTCGAGGCGGAGTTAGCTACTTTGGGTGGCGGTGCGGTACAGTCTCACATTACACATCGCGGCAGATCTGACTTGGAAATTGATGTATTAGCTGTTGCAAATTTATATCATCTCGGCCAGATGCCGCTCGCGTTACGTAGGTGGGGTTTTTACTACTATGATTCTATGCGGCACGCAGTAGTTTAATGTTTACTGCTGTGATTAAGCTTATATTATGTTATTTATACGTATTGTTATGACACAGCTCGTCTTTGGCTTTGGCCCAAAACCTGCTCACATAATGATAATTGGCGAGCGGCCTGGCGCGGAGGAGATAAAGCTCGGAAAGCCATTCATCGGCCGCTCCGGGCAATTTCTGACCGAGGAATTAGAAAAACTTGGAATCAAACGCGATGAACTGTACATCACAAATGTTGTAAAAACTTATGCAATGGGGAATAAGCCGCCAACCAAACATGAAATTAAAAATTTCCTGCCGATTTTAGAGAAGGAGATCCGCGAGGTTCAGCCAAAAATTATTATTCTGCTCGGCAATACCGCGACAAAGGTTTTCCTGCCGGAGTGCTCAACCGTGAAGCGGTGCGAGCCAAAAACAATAAAAGGAGTTTTGTACTTCCCGATGCCGCACCCTGGCTCAGTCATCAGGGGATACAAAAAAACTGTGGAAGCGTGGGAAAAAGCTGTAAAAAACTTAGCCACTGCAGTTCATAAATATTAAAATAGTGGTCTAAAGACAACTTTGTATGTTAAAAGTAGCAGTCGACATCGATGGCGTGCTGGCAGATCTGTACGGGCGCTTCCTGTATTTGATAAACAAGGATTTTGGTACAAATTATACTACAAAAGATTTAGAGCACTGGAATGTTTTTGATATGCTGCCGGTGCTGAAAGAGCTCAAGGAAAAATACGGGCAGAAAACGGCAGAGAGCATCGGCTGGCGATACTTCGACCTTGCGTGGCTCTCGCCGCACAAGCTAAAGCCGCTGCCGGGTGCAGTTGAAGCGATGAAAAAACTTGTTGAACGTAAGGACTTACAGCTCGACATTGTGACATCCAGGCGGGTGCACTCTGTACCAGATATGATTCGTTGGATTGATTTGCATGGCTTGCCATACCATACAATTGTTATTTTAGATACATTCAATCCGAACTATCCTGCAGACAAGGCGCGGCTGGATTATGATATTTACATCGACGATTCGCCCGGCCTTGCGCGGAAGATGGCAAATCAGCTCGACAAGAAACTTATCTTGTTTGACTACCCAACTAATCAGTTTGAGTTTACGAAAAATGTTATTCGCATGCAAGGTTGGGAAGATGTTTTAAAATACTTCGATAACTTAAGCGATGCAAACGCTTAAAAACCTACATACTGAGCTCCTACTATAAAATAGAAACAATGCGTCCGCCGGCCATTCAGACCGGTTGGAGCGCGCGTGTCTCATTCTAGACACGCACCAAAACGCAATTTGTACTATTAAATAAAATGAAACGGTTCGAAGAACTAAACATAAAACCCGAATTATTGAGGGCTATAAAAGAAATAGGTTTCGAAGAAACCACGGCGATACAAGAGCAGACTATCCCGCTCATCAAGGCAGGCAAGGATGTTATCGGCCAGTCCGGAACAGGTTCTGGCAAGACGGCGGCCTTCGGGCTGCCGATGCTTGAGCTTGTAGAGGCAGGCAAGGGATTGCAAGCCCTGATTCTGGTGCCGACAAGGGAGCTGGCAGAGCAGGTGTCAAAGGAATTAGTGAAATTCTCAAAATATTCGCCAAGGCACATACTCCCTGTTTACGGCGGAGTCGGAATCGAGCGCCAGATAAATGACCTGCGGCGCGCGGAGATTGTCGTCGGCACGCCAGGCAGGATGCTCGACCATCTGGAAAGGCATACGATCGACCTAAGCAAAGTCAAAATGCTCGTCTTAGACGAGGCTGATAAGATGTTTGAGATGGGTTTTGTTGATGACGTCCGTGATATAATAAGGGAAACACCGCAATTCCGGCAGACACTCTTATTTAGTGCAACAATATCGAGTGATGTCGTTGACATATCTGAACGATATATGAGAGACCCAGAAATCGTGCGCGTCGAGATTTATGTAGAAAAATCACAACTAAAACAAGTTTATTACAATGTGTCGATGCGCGATAAATTCTCGCTGCTAACACATTTGATAAAAACAGAAAACCCAAAGCTCGCGATAATTTTCTGTGCAACGCGGCACCGTGTGGATATGGTTGCCAGCAACCTGGAGAAGAATGGCATTAATGCAGAACCGATCCATGGTGGACTGACACAATCAAGGCGAAACAAAATAATGGAAGAGTTCCACGCCGGAAAAATCAGCGTGCTTGTAGCATCGGATGTTGCCGCCCGCGGACTAGACATAAAAAATGTTACGCACATAATAAACTACGACATTCCGAAAACTGACAAGGAATACTTGCACCGAATCGGCAGGACTGCAAGAGCGGGAGAGATTGGAAAAGCGATCTCGCTATTATCAGAGCAGGACTATGATAACTTCCGCCACGTACAGTCAAACAGGGATATCGACATCGAAAAACTTGAAGCCCCACAGTTTCAGAGACTGGCCTTCGATTTCGGCAGGCGGACTGGATTTGGCGGGGGCAGGCCAACTGGCTTCCACGGGCACCGCGGCTTGAGCTCAGGCTTCCGGGGGCGCAGTGGCCCAAGACAGGATTCCCGAAGCGGAAGTAGGTTTGGTGGTGGGCAGCGCCAAAGGCATCACTTTTAAATTCATAAGTGAACTTGTTAGGCGATGAAGACAGAACACTCCGCAGGCTTCGTGATTTTTCGGCTGGAGCGTGGAGTCAGAAAGTACCTGTTGCTCTACAAAAAAGCCGATGAAATCTATAAGGAGAACTGGAGTTTCCCGAAAGGCTGGCCTGACAAAGGCGAAAGCGACCTAGGCGCCGCAAAGCGCGAGACCGCAGAGGAGGCCGGCATCACAAAAATAAAACAAATTAATAATTTTAAAGAGGAGTCAAAGTATTCCTTTAGGAACTCTAGCGGCGAGCTGATTTCAAAAACTGTAACTTGGTTTTTGGGCGAGACAAAACAAAAAGCGGTGAAAGTTTCCTGGGAGCACGCAGGTTTTGAGTGGCAGCCTTATTCTAAGGCGATGGAACAACTAACATATAATTCTGATGAAATTATTTTAAAAAAAGCAGAAAAATACTTAAAAAGAAAAATTAAGGTATAATTACTTCCCCTTCCAGCTTATCTTTCTTACGCCTGCGAGGAAAGTAAATGCTGCGAGCAACAACACTGCGCCGTCGAGATTTGCCCCCGGCGTGCCAGACTGCCAGGCAAACACGAACGCGACTGCACCGACCACCAGCTTTATCCATCCCCATTGCTTCGAATCAAACATAGCCATACCTCCTTTAATGATTTACTGTGAAATATAATTCGAGCCTTAAATGGCTGAGTCACTATCAAAGAAATGTGAAAAGGTTTATATTACAATAAGTGCTTTTGCTGGCATGGCGGATTTAACCAGGAAACATTGTGTCTCTTGTGAGGGCGACGTCAAGCTGTTAGCAAGTAAAGAGATTGAAAAATACCTGAACACGGTTGGCGCGTGGCAATTGAACAAGCAGGGCCACATCACTCGCACGTTTGCGTTTTCCGAATTCCTGCCGGCAATGGATTTTGTAAATCGCGTTGCAAAGCTTGCCGAGCAAGAAGGCCACCACCCGGACTTCTACATACACTATAATATCGTCGAGCTGGAAATATGGACGCACTCAATCAACGGGCTGACAGAAAACGATTTTATTTTAGCAGCAAAGATTGATAAATTATTTTCTAATATGCACTAAGACTTTACCAACAACATTATTCCTGCTGATCGGCCCGAATTGCCGACTGTCCACACTCTCTGCTTTGTTATCGCCCTCCACGAAGATCGTGCCATTGATTGTTTTTGCAACTCTTTTTAGTAAATATTTTTTGCTGTGCGGGTGGCGCAGCACGACGACATCGTTCTCACGCGGCTTGCCAAGCGAGTAAGAAAACTTTTCTATCAGCACGAAGTCGCCTTCCTCGAAGTTCGGCAGCATGCTACGGTCAGCAATCTTGAAGTGCTCAATCATATTTTTGGCCAGACAACTTCCTTGCCAGTTGGGTAGGGCGCTTTTACTTTTGCTGTCTTGACGTCCTTTGTTTTCCAGAAGATTTCTGCGATTTTATTTACTGCGTCTAAAAGTGCTTCCGCATCCGCAGGGTTTGCGCTTTGTTTTGCCTTGGATGCAGCTTTCAGCGCACTCCAAAACAAATCGTGCAGTCCAGGAAACTTTTGCAGGTGTTCCGGCTTGAAATAATCTGCCCACAAAATCCGCAGCTCGTGCTTTACAATTTCTGCGTGTTGTTCCTTGACAAAAACATAGCGTATCATTTTGTTTCGCGTGTCTGCATCAGTTGGCGGAGCTTGCTTGATTTCGGATATCAGCGCATCCATTCGTATCACGGTATTCGCCGCGAGCTGTGCTAAGTGTGGGTCATAAACACCGCAGGGGATATCGCAGTGTGCATACGCCACTTTTGCGGGCGCTATTTTTTCCAACAGTTGAAACAATTTATATAACATTTTTTTCTCCTAGATCTTGCCTACCAAATCTAGCCCAGGCTTTAAAGTCTTTCCGCCGGGTTGCCAGCTGGCAGGGCAAACCATCCCATCGTTCTCGGAAACAAATTTTGCGGCCAGCAGTTTTCGCAGGAGTTCCTTCGCGCTTCTGCCAATGCTGTTGTCATTCATCTCAATCGCTTTCAGGATGCCGTGCTTGTCAACTATGAACGAGCCGCGCAGAGAGAGTCCTTGGCTTTCTATGTATGTGCCGAATTCGCGGCAGAGCTTTCCAGTTGGGTCTGCAAGCATCGGGAACTTCACTTTTTTTATGGCTGGCGAGTTATCGTGCCACGCCTTGTGCACAAATACAGTGTCAGTGCTAACGCTCATTACTTCCGCGCCGGCCTTTTTGAAAGCATCGTAATTTTCAGCCAGCTCCTCAAGCTCGGTCGGGCAGATAAACGTAAAATCTGCTGGGTAGAAAACAAGCACGAGCCACTTGCCTTTGTAGTCAGACAGTTTTATCTTCTTTTGCTTGCTATCGTGGAATGCATCCAACTCTAAATCCGGGATTTCTTCTCCTATCTTTACCATTTTTCTTTCCAAACCATTTAGAATATTTTACTAGGCGTTTGCAGGTATTTAAATTTTTATATAGTAGTGTTAAGTGCCTCCGGCCAGATTTTCGTATTATGTCGAACTGGCGACCTCACCCTTACCAAGGATGCGCTGTTGGCCCTCGCCAACACCCCGCTAAATACGAAGTGTTTAGCGACGTCTACCAACTGAGCTACAGAGGCACAGTTTATAGTTAGAAATACGCTTTATAATTTTGTCGCCCGGTCATATATCCTGAAAACCCTATCCAAATCTGTTGTATTTACAAGGCCGCGCAGTTCCATCCTTGCAGATGCCTGTGCCATTCTCACAATGCCGACAACAAGCTGCGGCGAGATTTTGTACGGCAGCGATGGCTCGCGCCCCTCTTTCAGCCGTACCGCAAACTCTTTTATCCGCTCTGCTATATCTGGTGGTATTTCTACCGGCCTGGTTCTTGCGAAGCGGGCATATTTTTTTATAAAATCCATATCATTTTTTCTGATGGTTATTTTGTGCTCCATAATTAATTTTTCCGCGATTTCTGAGAAGGACTGCAGGCTAGCCTGCTTCACAAAAAAAACTATATGAAACTTTGAAACGAGGTGTGGATCGAGCGGCAAAACAGCTTGATTGCTTTCTGTTGGCTCGCGCGGCGCGACATCTGCCAGAATCGAGCCTGCCACAGGATGCCGCTTCCTGCCGAGCTTGGTGTTGTAAGAGACATAGCCCGTTTCCAGCGTGCGGTATAAAATAACCTCGTCGTCTTTGCGCAGCCGCGTAAGATTTTTTACGATGCAAAGGCTGTTGCCGGCCCGCCGCAGCAGGCCAGGGAAAATCTTTCGGTCTTTGATGATAATACACACCCCATCTTCAGGTGTTCCATAAACGTGGTCAGAAATTTCTTTTATTGTATTCATGATTTCATTTTTGCCCGACTCATGATTTCCGATAAGAAGTACATGCAGCGGCTCCGGCGAAAAAAGCTGTAGCGCCGCGGCCTGCTTGATTTCCAGGTTGCCTATCATCTCCGGCGCTATGTACTGTGGAACGGCGCCCCACGCACGTTCTGCAAATTCCTGAAATCTACGCTGGAAAAAAACGTTTTGGATTTTTTCGTTTAGCTCGTTAGTGTAACGCTCCTTAGAAATTATTTTTGGCAGGTGGTCCTGGCCAGAGATAAGAAAGCTCCAGCCATACCGGACGATTGAAACGTCCGCTTTGTTTTGCTTCAGCCATGAGGCAACTGTTGTGTGCTCTGTTTGGTTAAGGTATGGTTCTAATCTAGTGAGTGAGAACTTTTCGTTTTTTTCCAGCGGACGAAGGAGCATGGAATAATCTT
>CAZUEL010000027.1:0-8139 GCA_964619325.1 Candidatus Woesearchaeota archaeon
GATGATTTGAAAAGAATCAAGGAAGTTAAGGCTTACGACTGGTTCAAATCGAAAGAATGGCAGGCTGAGCTGGACAAGCTGGCTGCATTTGGCTACACAATAGAATCTGATGCGCTGGTTGCAAAGTCCATTGATTTCACGTCTAAAACTTACCTGCCAGAGAAGATTAAGAAGAAAGAGTGGCTGGATTAGTTAGTATGGTTTAACCTAAATTGTTTTTTATAAACTTGTGATGCGGTAGCAACGTCAACTTCAAATATGCATTGTTGTGCCTTATTTTCTAGAAACTCTTTTGCGAATGATGCTTGTTCAGATGTTTCATATGATTTTCCAGGTTCTACTACAATGTTTTCGTTTAATCTGGCCCACCTGCGCACAGGACATTCTACCGCGTAAGTTATGTTATAAATTTGAACTGGAATGAGGCCATAATTATTAATGCCTATTTTTAATGGCACTTTAATTATATTGTCGCGCGAGTCAAAGAATAGTATATCTTCAAACGCGTTATTACTATCAATCTTTACCGCAGCTTTTTCCGAATAAAGTTCTGCCTGAAGTGTAGCAGTATTATTATTTATTGTTGCCGTCCAAAGAGAAATTACTAAAGATATAGCTCCCACCGTTAAAGTGAAAATAATAAGTGTCTTTTGCCACTTTCCAGACGTTTGCATTTCTCTTACTATTTGTTGCTGAGTTTCAGCTATTTTCTCCTGTGATTGCGCAGTTTGTTTAACTGCATTAGATATTTTTTCTTGTGAATGGACGAGGCGATCGTTTCGTCTGTCTTCATGCACGTCTGAAAATGGCTTGTCTAATTTTCTAGCTATGTCCTTGAGTGCATCAATTACGCCGCGACTCTCATCCATTGTGTTCGCACCACGCCATAGTTTATATTTATTTGTATGTGCAATCTATTACATCGTATACATACTTCTCCAAACATGCTGGCATTTAGTGCACTTGTAAAACTCTGTTTCGGGTTCATCCGCGTAAGCAATCTGCTGGCTCTTGAAGTATGCCTCTGGATTGCCGCACTTCGGGCACTTCTTCTGGACTGTGGCCATTGTTTCTATGTCTAATGCCTGCGCTTTTGTGGCCTGCTTGTGTTTAATCTGCTCTGAAAACTCGATTTTTCCCTCTACCGGCGCGCCACAGTTCATGCAGGTTTTGTGCACGCTCAGCTTCAGTAACGCCTTGCAGTTAGGGCAGAACATTTTGTTTAGGTGCTCCCGGCGAGATTTACGCCAAACGGAGTTTGTTTATATCAGACTCCGTCTGATTTGAACTCGCGCCGCCGGCTGTCTGTAACGCCAGACTCCGCGAAAGCGAAGCCTTTCGCGTTATGAAAGGCCAGCATCCTTGGCCGGGCTAGACGACGGGAGCATAGTGGGCCGAGGAGGATTTTCTTTGGCTTTGAACCTCCGGCCTGCCGTGGACTTAGGTACTCCCTTACGGGAGGCGTCATATAAGACGGCCGCTCCACCGGACTAAGCTATCGGCCCGCACTAGGCGCCCGATCAAAGATTCGAACTTTGGACCTTCCGCTCTCCTTCCCTTTCTTTCTCGCAAGAAAGAAAGGTCTGGAGCAACCCCAAAGAAAGAGGCGGACGGTCTGCGACCGCCCTAACGCTCCAGCCAGGCTAACAGGCGGACGCTCTACCGCTGAGCTAATCGGGCATGCTGTAAAGTTTTGGAAACTCTTTATAAATACTTCCACCCAAATCAAAGAATGGAGCTACTCTCAAAGGCAGCGCAATTCCTGAAGCAGGCAGAGCCAGTTAGCACCGCCGTAGTCTACCACAAGGCCTGCGGGGATGGCATTGCGGCAGCTGCCATAGTTGCACGGACTTTTCAAAAACTAGCAGGCAAGCTTCCAAAAATAATTGCATATGCGTACAACGAGGATTTTAAGAAATTGTCAATGGTGTTATCAAAATATAAGTTCGCAATCTTTGTTGACTTAGCGATAGATAGAAACAAAGACGTGTTAGTCGCACTTTCAAAATCAACAAAAGTTTTAATCGTGGACCACCACGAGCTTACAAACAACTTAAATGAGTTTGGAATCCTGCACGTACACCCGAAATTCTTCTGGCAAGGCAACTCATCAAAATATGTGGGCGCGAAACTTGCGTATGACATTTGCGCTGAAGTTACGGACGTAAGAGAGATGTGCTGGCTTGCTGGCGTAGGGCTGATACACGACATCGGCTCCGAGGATTTCAAGGATTTTATGAACCAGATTTACAAAAAGTTTCCGGAATTAAAAGAAGGCAAAAATATCTACGGCTTTGAATCCAGATTGGGGCAGATTGTTTCTGTAATAACCGCTGCGAGCTACGGCTCGAAAGCAGAAACCGCAGCAGTCAAGCTCTGCATCGAGGCAAACGACCCGATGGCGATACTAGAGAGCAAGTACGCGGAAGCGCGACTGCTCATGCACCTAAAAGAAGAGATTAATGAAAAGATAAAACATTATGTAGATAATTGGAAAAAAGAAGCAGCGTGTGACGCAAAATTAAATTTAGCAGTCTATGAAATAAAATCAAAACACAATATTACTGGACCGGTCTCCACGATTCTCTCGCTGAAAAATCCAGATGTAATATTTGTGATGTATAAAAAAATCGGCAGCATAATAAAAATTAGTACAAGAAATCAGACAAAAAGAATTAACTGCGATGAGCTGACAAAAAGATTAGCTGCAAATCTGACAGATGGAATCGGCGGAGGCCACATCCCCGCGGCCGGCGGCTCGTTTGCTGCAAAGGATTTGAAGAAGTTTTTAGAACTGTTACCAAAGTTTGTCAAGGCGCAGCTGCAGCTTTAGATTTTTAAACTCTGCAAATAGTTAATACCTATGGACACAAAGTCGGAGGTTGTGAAGTTATTGTCAAAGGCAGCTGGCCTTAAGGAGTCGGAAGTCTATGAAATCCTAGAAGTCCCGCCGAACCCAGAGCTTGGGGATTACGCGCTGCCCTGCTTTAAGCTCGCGGCGAAATTGAAAAAAGCACCACAAATAATTGCAAAAGATATTTCTGTGAAATTTAAAATAAATGAGACAGTCTGCGAGGTAAAAGCAGCCGGCCCTTACGTCAACCTCTTTCTGAACGCTGGCCTGCTTGCTGAAAATCTCGTGTTTAACATTCTGGCGAAAGGCCAGAAGTTCGGGGCTGGCCAGAAAAAGCCCGAGCGAGTGATGGTAGAATTCTCGCAGCCGAATACACACAAGTCATTTCACATTGGCCATTTTCGTGGAACCTCTATCGGCGATTCCCTGGTGAAAATCTTGCGCACAAATGGCTACGAAACATTAGCAGTCAATTACCCTGGAGACATCGGCACGCACGTCGCAAAGGTAATTTGGTTTTTAACAAAGTTTCACAAAGGTAAGTTCCCGAAAGAGAACCGGGGTGAGTGGCTCGGCAAGATGTACGCCGCAGCAAATAAGGAGCTGGAAGGCCATGAGTCATACCACACAGAAGTTGCGGAAACGTTGGTAAGGCTTGAGTCTGGTGACACAAAACTAGAAAAATTATGGAAGGAAACAAGAAAGTGGAGCCTCGATGAGTTCAATAGGATTTACAAACAGCTTGGTGTTGAGTTTGACCAGTGGATATTTGAGTCTGAGGTCGAGGCCGGCGGCAAAAAAATAGCATTAAACTTGGTCAAGAAAGGGTTAGCGATAAAAGACCGGGGTGCGCTCCTAGTGGATTTGACAAAATATAATTTGGATAAATTTTTAGTTTTAAAGTCGGATGGTGCCTCTCTGTACGCCACAAAAGACTTGGAGCTCGCCCGCCTGAAGTTCGAGAAGTTCAAGGTGGATAGCTCCATTGTGATAACTGGCTACGAGCAGAAGTTTTATTTCCAGCAACTTTTCAAAACATTGGAACTGATGGGATTCAAGCAGGCCAGCAGATGCAAGCACTTGCCCTATGGCTTAGTGAACGTCGGCGGCAAGAAGATGTCATCGCGGGCCGGCGATGTGGTTACCTACACTGAATTATTTGACGCAGCCTACAAGGAAGTTGTGGATAAAGTCAAACAGAGAAATGAAAAGCTACCCAAGAGGGCGCTCGAGGAAACAGCAATGCGGATAGCAATCGCCGCGCTAAAATATGGAATGCTCAAACAGTCCGCGGAGAAAACGATCGATTTTGACTGGGAGCGGGCGCTAGAGTTCGAGGGCGATACCGGCCCGTATCTACAGTACGCACTCGTAAGGGCAAAAAAGATTTTACAGAAAGCTGGAAAAAAACCGAACAAGGCGAACTTCAATCTCTTGCAGATGCCGCAGGAGGCCGAACTGGTGAAGAAGCTGTCCTCGTTCCCAGATGTAGTGGAGAAGGCAGGCCGGGAGTACGCCCCTAACTTAGTGGCAAACTATGCATTTGAGCTTGCCAACACGTTCAGCACATTCTACGAGGCCTGTCCAGTCATCGCGGCAGAGTCGGAAGGGCTGAGGAATATGAGATTAAAGCTGGTGCAGGCATTTGCGCAAGTTTTGAAGAATGCATTGTATTTGTTGGGCATAGATGAAGTATGGGTTATGTAAGTATCAGATAATGAAGTAGTATGTTGGTTATAAATAACCTTAGTTTGGTTAATAATAACCAAAAGCTTTAAATACTTGGTTAATAATATCCATTATGGGGTTATGTGTAACCATGAAGCTTGAAATTCACAAAGAAGCACTTGCAGAATATATTGCACACATAGAGCAGGCAAAGCACTCGGTTGAAAGTTCCAAGCGCCTGCTTCTAATTCTTGGCTCGCAGGCAGCCATGGAAATTATTTCTATCTTGCTGCACAAATTAAATATCTTAGATGAAAGTGCGGTTGTCAGGCATAATCAGCTGGATAGCAAAAATTTCTGGAATAAAATGGCAGATTTTGAAAAAAAGCCACAAATCAGCAAGCTCGCCGCGGAACTTGAACGCGGCAGGGCGCTCGCATATGGCGCACTAAAACGGATAAGCACAGACGAGCTATTAGAAACTATTTCAATGCTTTTTGAGCTTAAAGGCATTGTTGAGGAGGTTAGCAATGAAAAACTCTAAGCTTCATGCAGTGGCAAGTTCTTTTGTGGCATACTTAATAGACTTGTTTGGCGAATCTGTGCATGGCGCATACCTCTTTGGCTCTGCGGCCAGGGGAGAGGCAACGAAGGAATCTGACATAGATATTTTCATAAATACAACACAAAATCAAATTGCAATCAATGTTGCGGCAGATAGATTCGAAGCAACGACTGCGGCAAAGGCTTTCAGATCGGCCGGAATCAAAAACCCCATTCACGCACTTGCCGGCAACCTGGGCTCTAAGGAGTTCTCTGATGTTAAATTAAGCATAGCTGTAGATGGCATAGTGCTTTATGGCAGGGCGTTGCCTGCAGAGAGAGGCAGGCAGCCACAGCTGCTGATTTGGTTTGAGGCGCCAAAGCAACAAAAAAAGAAGGTCGCATTTTTAAGAAAAATCTATGGAAGGACTGAAAAAGGCAGGCAATACGCCGGTCTGGTTCAAGAGCTGGGCGGCTTTAAAGCCGGGGCAGGCACGGCCATCATACCAATTCGCCACAAGGCAAGGTTTCTTGCGGAGCTGAGCGGGGCAAGGCTAAAATATAAAATAAAGACTGTTTGGGTATAGCGCCATAACTAATAAGATTAAAGCTGGTGCGGGCGTTTGCGCAGGTTTTGAGGAACGCTTTATATTTGCCGGGAATTGAAGAAGTCGAGGTAATGTAAAGCTTTATAACTTTTTCTAAGATAAACTATTTGTGATAATATGAATACGCAAGAACTAGTAGATATAATTCACGGTGAACTGCCACATGATGCGCAGGCACAAAAGACAGAGCGGATAAGTCGAGTTCTGGCGTCATTAGAACAAAGAGGTTTTGTGCAGGGCGGAATACCTTTGAGGCCCGGCGAGGGTGTATCGCGCGGGGCATATCATGGGCCCGAAAAAGATGGCGTAGTAGTTTACATCGATAGTCACCCCGTAGAACCGCGCAAAATGTCTGATTTTGTTTTTGTAGGCGTAGAACTTTTAATACAGCGTTTTGGTCAACCGCTAGAGCAAAATCCAATACTGCCCGACTCCCGTGTGTATTTGCGGACTCGTAATACGAGTGGCATAACATTCTATTCATTTGACTTAGAGGTGCCGCTGGTAGATCCCACCAGAACTGCAGACATAATAGTACGAAAAGTTGCGGATCTCGCAGAGCACCTTACGCCCGAATACAAAGCATTCCGGGCGCAATTTCATAAAGCGCCAAGTAAATAAGCTTTTAAATTATCTTTTTTAGAAATTATCATGAAACGCGGTTCAAGAGCGTGGAAAAAGAAGAACAAGAGCGGATACCGAGGCAGATGGAAATGGTACCGCAAGCGCCTGAAGAAACGCAAGCGCTTACGTAGATTGCAGAAGACTGGCAGATAATTAAATCATATTAATGGCAAAACCAAACCTGAAAAAACTTATTGGCGATTATTTAGCAGAGGCAAAGATGATGTGCCTTGCCACTTCTAAAAATAATAAGCCGTGGGCATGCACCGTTTGGTTTGTTCATGATACAGATTGGAACCTATATTTTATTTCTGGAAAAAGCAGGCGACACTCGTTAGATTTGAAAGAAAACCAAAGCGTTGCAGGAACAATCGTAAAGCCGCATCTGAAAGGAAGCGGCGAGAAAGTTGCCGGAATTCAGTTTGAAGGTAGTGCTGCAGAGTGCAACAAAACGCAGCTGTTAAAAGCGGTTGCACTCTACGTCATAAAATATCCGCTGGCAGGCCTGAAAGCCGCGGAGTTTCTCAAGCCGAACTTACCGTACACGTTCTACATAATAAAACCTGAGTCGATGGTATTGTTTGATGAAATTAATTTTCCAGATGAGCCGAGGCAAGAGTTAAGGCTCGAATAGGATTTTAATTAATGCAGGGGACAGGATTCTCGCTGATTTCGAACCTGCGAAGGCACTAAGCCATTAGGTTTCTTCTAAACTACCTAAGCCTAACCCCTTTGACCGCTTGGGTACCCCTGCATGGTATTAAGTAGGGAAAACGGTTTATAAAATTAGTTCACACTCCGAGATGCAGCCTTAGCTCGGCCATGTTCCGTTGCAGGTTCTTCAGTGCCTCTTCGTTATGTATTGTTGCTTCCTTATCTGGCTCAGCCTGCGCCTGCAGCTCGCGGACGTCCTTCGGCTTGAGCTCAAATGCCTTTTCGTGCTCTAGGTGGTGTTTGAACGCGTCCTTCTGCATCAGGCGGTCCAGCTCTTTCAAACTCTCTTGCATCCCGCCGATCACGTGGACTGCCTCTCGGATTGCAGTGTGCTTGATTTTCAAATCACTCAAAATAGAGCGGCAGTTCTGGATGTGCCTTACGAACTCGCCGGAGAGCGCAGCGGTAGCGCGCTGCACGTCAGCAGGCCCTTCGAGATTAACATACTCTAAATCTTCCGGTTTTGTCATTGTGGCCAAATGTAATTAAAAAATGAGATTTAAATAGCTTTTCTATTCAACTAAACTATGCGTCCGTAGTCTAGTGGTAGGACATAAGCTTCCCATGTCGCGAAAGTCCGTTTCGCGGACTTCGCTTCGCGAAGAGCTTGAGACCCGGGTTCAATGTTGATGCAAGCGAAACAAAGTTTCGCTGCACCTCGCCTCTTCGAGGCTCTGGAAATCCCGGCGGGCGCATCCACCATAAATTTTATATATGACTTGTTTGAAACACAGTTGGCCAATATGACCTACAAAAATGAGAAGAGTTTACAAAGTCGTTCACTCGAGGTCGGGAGACATGGTTGTCTACCGCAATGTGTATTGGAGCTCACGGACTAAAACAGGGATTATTGGGTTTGTATCAGTTGCACTTTTATCGCTTGGAACTTTTTTGTTGATTCCGACGCCGGAGGATGTGCTATCTGTGGGTTGGCTGGCCCGCCTTTTCGCAAAGCACTACGGCATTTCGGGAGAGAAGAGTGTGTTGTATGGCTTGCTCGCAGTCAAGGGGGTTGCAGTGCTGCTAATAGTTGTGGCTTCCGTATTGGGCGGCGAATACATCCGCGAGCTGTTCCACAGGAATGTTACTACAAAAGTTAACCACCACCGTGAGAGGCTGGCAGACTGG
>CAZUEL010000028.1:0-8058 GCA_964619325.1 Candidatus Woesearchaeota archaeon
TATTATTATTTAACACTAATTAATATTAAATAGCGCATTAACATTTTCATTCGTCACTACAACAACGTCTTTTTCAGAAACGCGCTTTAGCCTTGCAATCTCTCTTACGACAAGCGACACATTGGCAGGCTCGTTGCGTTGCCCGCGTTCCGGGGCCTGCACTGGCGAATCTGTTTCCAAAACAAATGCTTCAAGTGGCAGGCCTTCAACATAGCTCTTGGTTTCCTTTGAGAAGAATAGGTTTGTTCCAATTACGATTTTATATCCGAGCGTAATCATTTCCTTCGCCTCTGCAAGTGTGCCGGAGAATCCATGCAGGACTGCCTTCTTTGGCTGCAACTCCTTCAGGATTTTCACAACCACAGAATCCGCGCGCCTTGAATGAATGTTTAACGGCAGTTTCATCTTGCCTGCGAGCGCGATAAACTTGCGGAATGTTTCCTGCTGCCTTCGTTTTGTTTCTTCAAACGCGCCGGACCTTTGCGCCCACAAGTAATCAAGCCCGCACTCGCCGATGCAGACTAAATTCTTTTGTTTGCGAATGAAATTTATTTCTTCATCAATCTGTGTGTCCGTCAGTGTGTGGACTTTGTCTGGGTGGATGGCAAGCCCAGGTGATAAGAACTTCGGATGCCTTTTGCATAACTCCAGAACTTTCCTGTTGCTAGCTGGCCCTTCGCCAACAACAATTATTCCGGACAGGGCTTTCTTCGCGCGAGCAAGCATCTGTTCAACGTCCGCGCTAAACGCATCGTCGTAAATGTGCGTGTGGCAGTCAAACGGCAGCATAAAACATTTAAGCCCATCCGCAGTTAAAAAGTTATGTCAATCGCTTCAGACATCCTGAAATCAAGTGAGACATTATTCTCAAATCCCGACGCATTAGATCCAGACTTTGTGCCAAAACTTCTGCCCCACCGGGAAGGCCAGCAACAGTACATCGCTCTCGCAATCAAGCCGCTTTTCCAAGACAGAAATGGCAAGAACCTGTTAATACGCGGCGCATCTGGAATCGGCAAGACAGCCGCAACAAAACGCGTGCTGTATGATTTAGAAGAAGTCGAGGAGTCAGAAAATGTGCCTGCAGTCTTTGTGAACTGCTGGACACAGAACACCACATTCAAAATATTATCAAACATCGCACACTCCTTAGGATTTAAATTTACGCATAACATGAACACCTCGGAAATTTTGGAGAAGGTAAAAGAAATCATAAAGAAGAGGAAAGGTGTTGTACTAACATTCGATGAGGTTGACAAGGCAGAGGACTATGATTTTCTGTATTTGCTGTCTGAGGAGATCTCCAAGAAGGCAATTTTGCTAATTACAAATGATTTTTCGTTCGGCGAGGACCTTGATCCTAGAGTGAAGTCGCGCCTATTGCCAGAGCTTGTAGAATTTCCAGAATACTCACTGCAGGAAACCGAGGGCATCCTGCGCGAGCGAATCAAATATGCATTTTACCAAAATGTCTGGGAGGATGCCGCAGTCAAGAAGATCGCGGAGCAGTCCTTCAAGTTCAAGGATGTCCGCATCGGCATCGTCCTGCTGAAAGTGGCTGGTGAGCTGGCAGAAAACGTAGCCAGCAAGAAAATTAAAGTGGAGCATGCAGAAAAGGCGATAGCAAAAACGGATGCGATTAAGATAAAAGCGTCAACCGACCTGACAGACGAGGAGCGGTTGGTGCTGGATTTGTGCAAGATTCACGCAGGCAAGATTTTCGGTGAGTTCTACGAAGAGTACCAGCGCTCCGGCGGCAAGAAATCAGACAGGACGGTAAAAAGACTGTTGGACAAGCTGGAAAACCGCAAGCTGATCAAGCAAGAGGCAGTGACTGAGGGCCTGCAGGGGCGCAGTTCAAAGATTGTTTATTTGGGATTTGAGAAAAAGATTAATTAAGCACATATATAAATCTATATATATTCACCCGACACGTGTCAACCAGCCGTAACCGTATTATAAATCGATTTCTTAGAGTAGTTTGGAGGGCCGGTTACACCGGCTATTAAGATGAAACAAAAAAAGACAAAAAAGGAGGCACCTGCGCTTGATGTGGCTGTCCAAGCTGCGCCACCGCAGGCCAGCCAGCTATGATGCCCCAAAACTGCGGTTTTGTGTATCATTTTTGCAAATGTTGGAGAGGGCAAAAATGAAGACTACCATGCGCAAGCTGCTCCTGCTGAACAGCGTTGTCGGCAAGTACCTGCGGATGAACTTGCCACAGGAGCCAAAGCTAATTAAACAAAAAACCGCCACTCCGGTCGAAGAAGGGGATTGGTTTAAGGATGCCAGCCACATCGTGCTGAATCCAAACTCATTCGATTTGGGCTTTGTGGAAGAGGTATTCTCAAGGTTCCTGAGAACTCTCTCTTGATGTTCTAGGTGTGGCCAAATGAAACCTCCGAGCCTGCCAGATACAATGAGACTGGCTTAACCCAACAATCTTTTTAAGCAGCCGAGTCTCGCCAATAATATGATAGAACTTGAGCTCACCTTTCTGGCAAAGTACCTTCCAGCTGGCTTGAAAGAGTGCCAGTCCAAGGAGATAATTGATCGATACATCCCGAACGAGCGCGAGCACTCACAGTTGAGGATTAGAAAATCTGGCCCGCTGTATCAAATTACAAAGAAAGAGCCAGTCAAAGGCCAGGACTCTTCAGAACAGACGGAGCAGACAATCCGACTGAAGGCGGACGAGTACAACGCTTTAGCGAAATTGCCAGCAAATGTGACGCACAAAATAAGATATTATTACAAAAAGGATGGAACCACCTGTGAGTTTGATGTTTTTCAAGGCGATAAGGCCGGCCTGATAATGGTAGACGTGGAATTCAAAACCTCCGAGGAGAAAGCTGCGTTCAAGATGCCGGACTTCTGCCTTGCTGATGTAACGCAGGATGTTAGGTTTGCTGGCGGGGTTTTATGTGCAAAGACGTATGAAGACTTAGAACCAGAATTAAAAAAGCATGGCTATAAGAAATTAGTTTTAGAGTGAGTGCCTCCGGCAGGAATTTCATCAAACGGAGTTTGTTTCATGCAGACTCCGTCCGCATTGAACCTGCGACCTTCCGTTCTTTCGCTTTGATACGAAACGGACGCTCTACCGGACTGAGCTACAGAGGCGCGGGCTAACTACTCAATACGTGTTTTAAAATACTATGTTGTGTGAAAAATTGGTCTAAAATCTATGCTGGCAAGGTGCGAAAACAATATATTCTACCGAAATTATAAACTGGCATGGTTGAGCGCTACCAAGAACTATTAGCATCCGCGAAGAAGGAGACCGAGCTGGCAGACCACCTCATCTATGTCACGTATCCGATGATTAAAGAGGCAAAGTTCCTGCTTGCTATTACAGAGCACGTGATAACTGCTGCGAGGAGTGCAGTCGAGGCGCTGCTGGCCTTCGAACAGCACTATAAGCGCATCGAGCCGTTCTCCACTAATTTTGCAGTCATGGCGCAGACTTACAAAGAAAAGGTCGAGCCATTCTACTCGCTGGATCCAAAGTTCCACCGCCTGTTGCTTAAGCTGCAAGAGATCCAGCATATGAACATGCAGGCCCCAGTCAAGTTCAAGCGCGGCGAGAAATACATTCTGGCCAACCATGATTACAAGCTGACCACGCTGGATTTCGAGTCCGTGAAAAAGTATTCAAATCTGGCAAAGGGCTTTGTAAAAAATGTGGAAGGCATACTAACAAAAGTTTAAAAACCACTTATTAAGTCAAATAATATGCTAGAGAATATACTTGACAGTATTGACAGAAGCATCGAAACAGCTCACAGGCGATTTGCAGAAAAGTGGCAGGAGTGGACTGGCACATCCAGCTATTACTTGAAGGCAATTGTTGCTGGTGCGTCAAATGGGTTTTACTTAGCGAGTGTGTTGTTACCAGAAGCACCATTGTTTCTGAAATTAATTAGCATGCCCGTTATAGGTATTAATGCTATCGATGCAATCAGAAATGTTATAGCACCAAAAAGTACTACGCAGAGTAGCAGTTTAAAAAATTTAGACCGGTTAAGCACAGCGGCATATCTTATTCTGCCAGTCGCAACAATATCAGATCTAGTAGTTCACAACTATGCGATGGCGTTATCAGCAGCAGGCGCACAAATGCTTTTTTCTCGTCTTTACTTGAGCAGGTCAAAACTTCCGCCGCCAGGCGAGGGCAAGCTCCACAAAGCGTTGCAAGCAGTTAAATCTACTTTTTCTTACAGTGCCAAGGCACCTGCACCAGCACAAACTTAATAAATAACGCGCTAACAGAATTTTATGACAAAATGGGAAAACTCGAAGAAGCAGACGACAAGTTGAAAATTGCAGACTACCTTATTCATCGCGATAACTTTGCAGACTACGCAACTGCAATTACAAAGCATTTGCTCGACGCAGCGAATAAGGCAGTCGCAGTGAATTTTGGCCTGGACGGCACGAGCGTCAGCCACATCCTAATTAATAAAAAGCTCTCCGAGGGTTCGAAAGAGGAGCGGGAGTTCTCAGGTTCTTACCTTGCACTCTGGAAGCTTGCAGTCCAGCCTAGCCCAGCTAAAGGCGACATAGAGAAGGCGATGGCCAGGGTTAAGACGTTTGTGAACTATGTGCGGGGACGGCAACTACTGTAAATGCAAACCCATTTAACACAAACTTCGCAAGCTCGTTTGTGAATAATCGTTCTTACAGAACGCTTATAAACCCATAAATCACAATAAAACCAGCCTACGTCAGACATAGATGAACAAAACAGAAGAATCGAAAACAGAAGACGTATACGTGGCTGATACTTCTATAATAATAGAAAAGAAGGTTTCAGAGCTTATACAGAAAGGCGAAATTACTGGCAAGCTAGTCATACCAATCGCAGTTATTGCTGAATTAGAACATCAGGCCAACTTTAATCAGGCAGAGGGATTTTTAGGACTTGAAGAAATAAAAACAATTCAGGGGATGGCAAAGGAAGGCAAAATCAAATTTGAATTCCACGGTGCCCGCCCGACAGTAGAGAGAATCAAGGGCGCCCGTGTTGGCGAGATGGATGATTTAATCCGTGAGACTGCGGTAAAATTAAAAGCAACTTTAATTACTGGTGACCGCGTGCAGGCCACTGTTGCAGAAGCACTTGGCGTCAAGACAATTCTTATTCTTCCGGTTTCTGCGCGAGAGGTTGGTGCCTTAGAAATAGAAAAATATTTTGACATAGAAACAATGTCTGTGCATTTGAAAGAAGAAACGGCGCCAACTGCGAAGCGTGGCAGGCCAGGCAACTGGCAATCCACCCAGCTATCAGAAACACCGCTGACACAGCATGAGGTAAAAACATTTGCGGCCGATGTAACAGAAAAAACAAAACTTGCAGCAGGCTCATTCATAGAATATACGAACGCAGGTATGACAATCCTGCAGTTCAAGAATTTCCGAGTTGTGATTGCCCGCCCACCATTCTCGGATGGCTGGGAGATAACAGCGGTCAGGCCAGTCGCAACTTTGGAAATTGAGGACTACAAACTAAATGCAAAACTTTTGCAGAGGCTAAAAAACTCTGCAACAGGAATATTAATCTCCGGCGCGCCTGGCTCAGGTAAAACTACTTTCGCGTCCGCACTTGCAAAGGCGTATGTGAAATTAAACAAGATTGTAAAAACAATTGAATCGCCAAGGGATTTGCAAGTCCCGCCCGAAGTAGTTCAGTACTCTAAGAATTTGGGAAACAGGGACGACATTCACAACGTAATGTTGCTAACAAGGCCAGATTATACAATCTTTGACGAGATGAGAACAACGGAAGATTTCAGGCTGTATGCTGATTTACGCTTGGCTGGAATTGGGTTGGCCGGTGTCATCCACGCAACAAATCCAATTGATTCGGTGCAGAGATTTATCGGCCGCGTTGAGCTTGGAATGATTCCACAAATAATTGACACTGTGGTTTTCATCCGCGACGGCCAGATCGAAAAAGTATTTGAGATGGCAATGAAAGTAAAGGTTCCGACTGGCATGGTCGAGGCAGACTTGTCAAGGCCAGTCATCGAAGTTCGCGACTTTGAAACACAGGAATTAGACTACGAAATATATACTTACGGCGAGCAGACAGTTGTTGTGCCGATGAAGAAACGGAAATCTGCGCAGGCTGAGAGAGGCGGGCCAGTCAGCTTCAAGTTCCGAGAGGCAAACAAGTTTGTTTCTGTTTACCTGCCGGCTTCCGCAAGAAGTGTGAAGATGCTGATTGCTGGAAGAGAAGTCGCTACGCTGCAAGTCCCGCGCACTGGCGAGCTGAGAATTCACAAGAAAAGCAAGCTGGGCAAGATGATTCTAGGGGCTGCAGATGGCGGAGAGCTAAGCTTTGTTTCAGAATAAACTTTTAAATCAAATTTTGCTTGTTAAGCTATGCGCCCGTAGCTCAGCTTGGATAACGCATACAAAGTCTGCGGATTTGGTCTGCGACCAAATAGAGCGGCGCACTCCTACGGCAGCCTAAATTTGCCAGAGAGATGCGCAGGTCAGGTGTTCAAACACGCTGAAACTCACGAGGTTCGCTGGGTTTCGTGTGAGAAACTCATCTCGGGCGCGCTTAGTTAAAATGTCAAAAAATTTGATGCAAATCTACCGCAAATTATATGAAAGATATGGCCCGCAGTACTGGTGGCCTGGCGATTCTAGAGAAGAGGTTATTATCGGGGCGATTCTGACACAAAACACAAACTGGAAAAATGTGGAAAGGGCAATTGTAAATTTAAAGGAAAACAATTTAATTGATTTTGGTAAATTAGCAAAAATAAAAAAGGAAAGGCTGTCAATCCTAATTAAATCGTCTGGCTATCACAACCAAAAAGCCAAAAAATTAAAACTGGCCGCGGAGTTTTTCGCAAGTATTAAGCGCCGGATTCCCACAAGAGAGCAGCTCCTGAATATTTTGGGTATCGGCCCAGAAACCGCAGACTCAATCCGGCTTTATGCTTACAATCAGCCGGAGTTTGTCGTGGACACATACACTAAAAGAATTTTCTCTCAGCTGCGATTGGCCCGGCCAGACGCAAAATACCAAGAGATAAAAAATTTGTTTGAATCAAAACTACCCAAAGACGCACAACTTTTCAACGAGTATCACGCTCTGATCGTACGGGCAGGCAAGGAGCTAAAAGCAAACAAAGATTTTCTAAAACAGCTCTAAGCAGTATCAAAGGCTTCTGCGTACTTGCATCGCGCTTTGAAACCTGCGAGCCAGCAGGCCATATTCGAAAGCGCGGCAACTATGTCAATAAGGGGTTTCTGGCTCTTGAATAATTTTATTGCGGATAATTTTGTTCTGTAGTAGTCAGTAACATCTACGACAAGACTAGGTTCAGTTTTTGCGCCAAATCGGAATGGAACATACCCCGCAAACATGTAAATTTTTGTTCTGATTTTTAACTTGTTTAGCATTTCCTTAACAAACTTTGATGTTGCTTTATGTGCGGGGTGCGGGTCATCAGCACGATGTGTGAATATAATTTTTGGTCTGTATTTGTTTAAAATATCTTCCGCTTTCTTTTTTGTGGACGGTTCGTTAATGTCAGAAGTGAATTTTAAATCGCTGAGGCTTAGGAAAATAGTGTCGCGGATTCCAAGCAGGTTTGTGGCTTTTTTGAACTCTTTTATCCTGGCGGCTATCACGTCGATTGGTTCTTTTACCGGGTCTGTGCCCTCACCGTACGAGAAAACCACAGTAACTATATGTTTGCCTTCCTTTGCGTACTTCGCGAGTGTGCCGCCGGCCCCCAGCACTAAGTCGGAGGGGTGGGCTGCCATTACAAGAATAGTTTCCATGTTATATGCGCCGGCTGGGAATCGAACCCAGATCAGTAGCTATCCTCTCGAATGGAAGGCTACGGTCCTTTAACGCTTTTGTACCGTTAGACTACCGGCGCGCTTATAAGGTTAAAAATAACAGCTTTAAAATCTTTTAGCAGCATCGGCGGACTATTATTCACTTTTTGTGGCCATTAGAAATGTCTTTTATTTTCTTACTTATATTTTCGCGGGCTTCCTCAAACTTACGTACATAAATTTCGCGGTAGA
>CAZUEL010000029.1:0-7269 GCA_964619325.1 Candidatus Woesearchaeota archaeon
TTGCTCAGCGTCCTTCTTGTGTCCGAGCGGAACCCGCCTTGGTGTTGAACCATAATTATAGGCAAAATTACATCAGTTTAAAAAGCTTTAGACTACGCGCGCGGAACCATGTTATCTTGTGGCACCCAGCCCAATGGATTGGCCGTGTCGTGGATCTTACCAGTATTATTTGATACACCATACAAAACCAAAAATCTGCCTGGGATGTTTTCCACAGATAGGCAGGCTTTAACCAAACTAGTTAAATCCCTGTGGCTGAGCCAAACCCGCTGTTCCCATACATCATCTTTTGGCGGCAGGTTTTCTTGATTAACGCCACCAAATCTAATACAAACAACTTCCAACCCATCGTGCTCCGCATAATGCCTACCCAACGCTTCTACAAAGATTTTATGGGCGCCGTATGGGCTATCGGGATGCGGCGGCATTCTATTTGCGGATAGCAAACCCGGACCGCGCCATTTATAAAAGTCATCCGCGTGCACCGAACTAGCCACTATAACGCGGCGCACGCCCGCAGCCTTCGCCGCAACGTAAGTATTACAATTCATAACAAAATTATCAGGATGAATCGTATGGTTTCTAAAATTCTCGCTGCATATGTATGCCAAATGTATTACCATATCGCACCCGCGCAGAGCCGCCGTTAATTTGGCTAAATCACGGACATCGGTTTCCGGCAAATCTATTGGTATAACTTGACATTCAGTCAAGCCGTGAACCAAAACACTTCCGATCATACCCTTCGCACCAGTTATGGCTATTTTTTTCATGGGTTAAATTATATAAAAAGATATTTAAGTCTTTACTTCATCAACTTCTTCGCTTCCTTCTCCAGCTTCTCGCGGGCCTGCTGGACTGCGGCAGACGGGCTGGTCAGGTAAGAGCGCATCGCCTCGCGGGCAAGCTCCTGCACATTCTTGAAGCCTGCATCCTTTGCTATCTTAGACGCATTCTTCCACAGCTCTTCTGGCAAACTCAAAAGTATGTTTTTGCTCATATTACTCACCTGAATGTATAGATGTATATAAAAAGATATATAAAACTATCGGTTCCAAAATTTGCATAAAATAGTTTTATATTCCGCCGAGCTTCGCTCGGCGTTATATAAGGCTTTCGGTTCGTTTTGCTTTTTAAAACTTTTCTACATAGGCATCTGCGGCAGCCGGCCGCCAAACATCTTCATCATCTTTTGCATCTGTTTCGGGTTGCCCATCATCTTCATCACCTTTTTCATCTGTGCGTACTGCTTGAGCAAGTCCCTGACGTCCTGCGGATTCCTGCCAGCCCCTTTTGCAATCCGCTCGATCCTGCGGGCGGAGATAATGTCTGGCGAGTCCTTCTCCTGCGGCGTCATCGAGTCCATCACAAACTTCCACACTTTCATCTTCTCCTCCTGCACATTCATGAGCTCTTTCGGGATGTTCGCGTGGCCGAGCCCGGGAATCATTCCCATAATCTGCGACAACGGTCCCATCTTCTTCAGCGCCTCCATCTGTTGGTATAAATCTGTCAGTGAAATGTCGCCCTTCATTATTTTCTTGCCGAGCTTCTCAGCCGTTTCTTCTGAAATTGCTTCCTTTGCCTTCTCGAGCAATGTCTCAAGGTCGCCCATTCCTAGCAGTCGGGAAACAAAATTCTTCGGCTTGAACTCCTCCAAATCCTCGATGTGCTCACCAAGCCCGATGAATTTTACTTTCGCGGCGGTCGCGGCACACGCAGAGAGCGCACCGCCGCCCTTTGCAGTCCCGTCCAGCTTTGTTACGATAACACCATTCACACCCGCAGCCTCACTGAACGCCTCTGCCTGCCGCTTGGCGGCCTGCCCGATGTCGCCGGAGATTACAAGCAGGACGTGCTCTGGCTTTACCGCATCGCGCACATTCTTAATTTCAGAAATTAATTCTTTGTTCAGTGCATCTCGCCCAGACGAGTCAAAAATAACAACGTCAAACCGTGAAAAATCGGGCTCAAACTTTTTTATTATTTTCAGCGGGTCTTTCTCATCCTTGATTCCGTAGAACGGCACGTGAACCTTCTCGGAAAGCTGTGAGAGCTGTTCGTACGCAGCAGGCCTCCATACGTCCAGCTGCACCAGCGCGGATTTCAGACCCTGTTTCTTGAAATATTTTGCTAATTTTCCTGCTGTTGTTGTTTTGCCCGAGCCGTACAGGCCAACCAAAAGTATTTTTGTAGGTTTTGTTTTTGCTTCTAGTTTTCCTTCCTCTGCGCCAAGGAATTTTGTCAGCTCCTCAAAAACTATGTTGATTGTGTGCTCGCGCGCGGTCAGAGTTTTAGCAGGTTTTTCTGCAAGTGCGCGCTTCTTTATTGACTCTGAGATTTTTGTGGATAGTTCAACGTTCACGTCGGCCGCAATCAGCGCCTTGCGAATTTCAGAAACTAGATCTTCAATTAGTTTTGGATCTACCAGTGACGCCTTAAACACCCTGCGAAGGGCATTCTTTAGCGAATCCGACAGGCCTTCTAGTACCATAATAAAACTACAAACTGCTTACTTTTAAACGCTTTCTTGTGAATGCTGTTGCCTTGATTTTGGGTATTTCTCGTGCACAATCCTAAAAATTTGGCCACGCCAACGCTCAACCTATGCTATGCTTATTTATTACTAAATCATATATTTTTCCAATTCTTTTTAACACGAACTTATTTAATGGATAAAACTTGCTTGGCTGGTAGCCTCGGCGCTCGCGGCAGTATTTACAGAATTTGTTGTCCCCATATTTGCCAGTTATGTGCTGACGCCGCAGTTCACGCATCTTTAGCCCATTCCAGATTTCTTCTATTGTCTGTGTGCGCAGATCACCAACAACATTATACCCATCAACATCAATACAACACGGCACAACACGACCGTCCCACAAAACAGTTAGATTCACCCATGGATCCCTGCAAGGGTACGTATTGGGCTGTTTGAACCGAGATGATTTTTGGTCTTCAGACGCAGATTCATTTATGCCTGAGTACATCCCGCCATAAGTACTGAAATTTTTGATTGTGACCTCATCAATTCCGGGAAAGTTCGTCCACTGTTTTTTGAATGCATCGAACTCTAGCGCAGTTAGTTTCATTTTTATCATACGTATTGTTATGGCAGGATATTTTTGGCCACGAACAACCTTTTGCTTACATAAATAATCTATATTTTTAATGGCCAGTTCGTAATTCGCGCGTGGGCCACGATAGAATTTATAGGTTTCATCATTGGTACCCTCCATCGACAACACTAGATTTGAAAGTTTAGAGTTAAGTATAGCATCTGCTTTCTGCGCATTTATCGAAGTTGGATTGGTAGATATCATTATCTTTATTCCACGTTCTTCAGCGTAGTCAACCATATCCCATATTTTCGGGTGGAAAACTGAGTCTCCAAACAATTGTATGCCCAAATACTGCGTATAGCCCTTACACTGGTCTATAATTTTTTTGTAGAGCTCGAAATCCATATAACCAATTTTACGCGACATGTAATCAGTTCGCGGGCACATCCTACAACTCATCGGGCAAAAGTTCGTTGGCTCGAGTGATGTAATAGTTGGGTAACCAACGCTAACTTCATCGCCGCGGAAATAACTCCATCCTCTGAGGAATGTATTTAGTAAAATCCTTGCCTCGCGCAGTTTTTCTAAAATTGTTTTTTTATCGCTGCCAGCTAGCGTGACAGCATTAAAATCACTGGCGCTTCCGGCATCGTCCACTGCCGCCTGGGTTATTACTTCCTGCATATCGATAAAGCTCCGATTGTTCTTATATAATTTATGGTTACAATACATCGATTGTTATTTTTGCCAGTGCCCGTATATTAGACTGCAGATATTCGATTTTGTCCTGCGGCACGAGGGCGATCTTGCCGGCAAAGCCTACCTCGCGGACAACGCGCTCCGAGAATTCGCGGACGGCATCTTTTACTATTACTTCTACTTTATCTGTCGTATCACTGGGCAACCCCAGCGACTTCAGCTTTTCAAGTGCGGCTTCAACCATGTTATGAAATATCAATCGAAAAGTGTTAAAAAGGTTTCTACAAAATCTTATCCACAAACTCGCCTGCCTTGAATTCCACTAAGTCCTTGTACTCCTGCCCGACTCCGAGGAACAGGACTGGCCTGCCTGTTGCCTGTACTGCAGAAACGATGGCACCACCCTTATCGTCAACATCCACCTTAGTCAGGATAATTCCATCAATTCCGATTGCGGAGTTGTAATCAGTGATCTGCCGAACCACATCATTGCCGGCAATAGATTCGCCAACAAAGACTGTGATGTCGGGCTTCGCAACCCGTTTCAGTTTTTTCAGCTCATCCATCAGGTTTGCATTTGTGTGCTGCCGGCCAGCGCTATCGATTAGCACACAGTCAATCTTGTTTGCGGTCGCGTGTTTGATTGCATCAAACGCAACCGCTGCGGGGTCAGAGCCATAAGTTTGTTTCACGACGCGGACGCCAAGTTTTTTCGCGTGCTCCTCCAGCTGCTCGATACTTGCGGCGCGGAAGGTGTCGGACGCAGAGAACACGCACTTCACGCCATTTTGGTTCAAATAGTTTGCAACCTTTGCAATCGTAGTTGTCTTGCCGTGGCCATTCGCGCCCACGAAAAGAAAAACGGCTGGCCTGCCTGTCGCCGCAATCATCTTGGCCTTTTCAGCCAGATTAATTTTTTCGGATGTTGTCAGAACCGAGTAAATCACATCCTTCAAATCACTGCGGACAATCTCCGCAACCTGTCCCCGTTTCACAGAAGACTCAACCAGATCACCTTTCAGCTTTTCTTTTATCTTATCAATCACAGCAACAGAAACATTGTTTTGTAGCAGCTCGGTCTCCAAACCGGAAAAGATTTTGTCAAAGTGCTCGCCAGATATTTTTGTCTCAGTAATAACTTTAGTAATAGATTCAAGGAAGCCGACCTTCTCCTCAATTTTCTTTAGCTCTTTGAGGGGCTCTGCGGCGGTAACTTCTTCAGCTTCCGCTTTTTTCTGTTCCTTCTTAGAAAATAAATTCCCAAATAAACCTTTTTTCTCTTCTTTTATTTCAGCCTCCGCTTTTACTTCTGTTTCCAAAACTTTTTCGGCTTGTTTTATCTCCTGCTTTGCTTCCTTTGCTTCATCTTTCACGGACTTATCGGCTTCTGATTCTGCTTTCTTTGTGAAAGAGTCAAACGCCTTCTTGAGCAAGCCGAACATAACACGTAATTAACTTTCTGGTTTAAAATACTACTCCTTTACCAACTCTTGCAGCTCTTCCTGCAGCTGGCCGGCTCGCTGTGCCAGGGCCTGCAAGTTCTGTGTGAGCTGCTCGGTAACTTCGGAAACTGATTGTATTTGTTTGTCGAGTACCTTTGCGGTTTCGGCAACCGGCTTTTGGACAACAACACCTGCGCCGACGTTTACAAAAACCTCTTTTGTGTTTCTGATTTCTGATTCAGCATAAACGCCCATTCCCAGCGAAGCCAGTGATTTTGCACCGCTCTTTGTGTTTTCAAAGTCTGCGAGAGAGTTTTTCATGCTGGCCAGCTCTTTTGCGCGCGTGTCAATCTTCTCCATCTCCTCCTGCATCTCTTTCATCTGGCCTTCTATCATCTGGAGCATCATGTACTTCTGCTGCACCTTTGCCTGTTTCTCCCTGTTGGGTTCTTCTTTTGCCATGTTCAATTCCTAAGTTATTGGATTTAAAAATCCTAGGCTCTCATCTGCCCTGCCTAATTCATAACCTGAGCTGTTTCTGCCCATTACAAACCCATTAGAATTTGCTATTATGCCCGCACTTACAAAAATACCGCCCAGGTTCACTGTACCCAAGCCAATTTCAAAGCCAAATAGTTTTTCAACTTTTTTAATTTCATCATCGGGTAAATTCGCAGAGAAGAGGCCGCCCCTGTTCGTAACAACTCCAACCGAACGAGGGGTTGGCAAGCCGCACAGGTCAAACTGCTCAAACTTCACTTTTGGGAATGCTTTTTTTATGTCATCAACCGCTTTGTTATCGTAAGCCGCAGAAATTATGCCAGCTCGGTCATTCATTAAAATTGTATTGCCGAGCGCAGTGTGCTCTGTTTTAATTACCGAAACTGTAACACCTAATTTTGCTAATTTGCTTTTCAACTCCTTTAATTCATATGCCGAAACAATGTCCGGCAGCAGAACTGAGTCTGAGGTTGCGGCGCAGAATAATCCTACTAGCTCGGTCCCATAGAGGCCGACCTGAATTATTGGAACACCTAAAACTGGTTCCAGCTCACGCAAATCCTTCTCCTTGACCGCGCGGCCGACCAGGCAGAACTTATCAGTGGCTAGACCGAACATACCAACATTCGGATTGCCATCGAAATTTGTAACTAAAACGTGTTTATCTGACATCGTAATCTATCACTTCATTGCATGCTCTTGCGCCTGCGTCATCTTTGCCTGTTCTTTCTTCCCTTCAGTTTTTTGTTCCTCTTTTGCCTCGACTTTCTCTTCTTTCTTCTCTTCTTTTATTTCTTTCGCTTTCTTCACTTCTTCTTTTTTCTTTGCCGCAGCTTCTAACTGCTTTTGTTTCTCTGCTAATCGCTTTGCCGCAGCTGGCAATTCAAATAGCTCTACCTTAGCGATTTTCTTTTCTTTGTCAACATCTAATTTTAATTTGAGTTTTGGGGGTGGATTCTTCGCGCCGTGTGCCCAGACTGCCTCGTTCACCCACTTCGAAATTACAACTTCATTGACTTTTGCGTAATGCATAACTTGGTCCCGAACTTCGTTTGCTGCCCGCTTGCTCTTCCTCCAGCTAGGCACGTGGATGAATCCACGCCTTAAGTTTAGAGTCATTAGTTGTTCAACCATGTTATGCCTTAATCCTCTCCCTGTGCCACGAGCGCTTGACTGCTGTGATTAGGTATGGGTGCTGGTGCTTTGCGTTCTTCAGGCCGAACATTTTCGGTATCACCCAGAATGGTGCCCAGCGAGTTTGCCGGCCTGCCTTCGCCAATCTCAGTTTTTTTCCTTTTGTACTAACCATGTTACTTTATGATCCTGAAACCCTGCTGTTTTGGTTTCATACCTTCAAGTATCTCTTTCAGCTGCTCTTCGCTGATTTCTGCTTTCAGATTGCCGGCCTGCACCGCGCCCAGAATTGCAAGCTCCACTTTTTCTGCAAGGTCTGGATGCGCCGTCTTGACAGCGAATAACCGTTCCCGCGCCTCTTTTGTCAGGAATTTCTGGACCGCGGATTTTTTCGCGCGGTCTAGGTTTTGCTGGACGTAGTCCTGCGCACTGCC
>CAZUEL010000030.1:0-7031 GCA_964619325.1 Candidatus Woesearchaeota archaeon
AGTGCCCGAAGTTTTGGATTACTAAAGAACCAGCGGAGCCTCTCCCGCCGGCTTATGGTGTGATTTTGTTTTTGTATTGTGTTGTGCCCGTCGCCACGGCTCTCGATGTAAAGAATTGGTATCAGCGCCACTAAAATCACGACGTTGAGAATAATTGGTGCAGTCACAAAAAGCCTGTCTGCAAGCAGGCCAGCGATAATTGGGGCAATGACATTTCCGATACGCCGAATGCTTTGTGCTAGCCCAGTGTGTGCACCGCGGTTTTTAGTGACTGAGTCACTGATTTTCGCGAGTGCGACCCAGATGACTGCAGCAAATCCGATCGCACCTAACACCTGTGCGATCGCAGCGGTTATGAGTGTTGTCTTAAAAATGTAAATAAGCGATGATGCTATCGCGCTCAACAGGCCGAGAAAAATAACCTTGTGCCTGCCAACCACATCAGACAGGTGGCCGAGTTCGAATGATGTGAATATCAAGGCGAGCGAGAACAGGCTGAGCGTAAATGAAAGCTGGAGATTTGTGAAGCCGAGGCTTGCCAGATAGCCGGCCAGCACAGTTGTTATTGATGCGTCAGTGAATGAGTAAGCTGTCCCGATGGCTGTGGCAGCAATGTAAGATGCTTTTTGCATACAAAGCTAAAATAAAATCTATTTAATAACTTATCCCTTTTTCCACGCCCTCAAGCAAAACAGTCTTTAAGAAATTCTTCGGTAAGTATTATACTCTTGTCACAGCTTTGTTGCAGTGCCTGCGACCTATCTTTGAAATAGACATGTTCGACATGCAGACCAAATTTTTTTATCGCACCAACCGCTTCAACAAAATCGCCATCACCTGTTACAATTATTGCCGTATCAAAATTTTTATTTGCGGCATGAGATAACATATCAATTGCCATTTTTATGTCAACGCCCTTCTCTTTATATGTGTTAATTTTGGATTCTGACTTGCAATTTGTGCAGGTGTGAAGTTTCTCGCGTGGTTCGAGCCTACCAAGTCGTAGCTCAAAATATGGAATTCTTTGTAAATTATCAAAGAACTGGCGTTGTTTTCGATACGAAGTCGGATCCGCTTGTTGCGGCAACGGCGCGTTGTAGTAATATGCCCGTACCAATTCCCGTTCTTTTCCGCAGAGAAGATTTACAAATTTTTCAAAATTAAAATATTTTTTACTCGTATGCTTCTTAAGTCCATAGTAAAGATTACTGCCGTCAATGAAAATCATCACGCGTTTCATATTTAACCCGCCCTGGTGCCGCGCACGAGAGCGGGGAGTTGATTGCTATTCGGTATTTCGCGTTATATTTAAATCTTGCTTACTTCTATCCAGTTATCCCTTCTTCCATGCAGTGTCGAACATTGTCTGCAGCGCGCCGGCAAAATAAGGCGTAGTTACCCACATTCCCAAATCATAAGTCGGGTGCACATCCTTGTCATCGTTCAGCATGAACAGCACCTGCTTGCCATCCACGATGACAAAGCGAGCCTTCATGTCTTTTAGATCCTTAACGTCTGCGATGCCGTCAAGCTTGTCTAGCACTTCCTTTGTTTTGTCGTTCATTGGCGCAGCGATTTTTATTTTCACGCCGCGAGCCTTCGCCTTTTCTAGAATTGGCTTGAGTGCGCGAACTTTTCGTATGATGCCGTCCTCGGTTGTTGCAATCACGATTGACGATTCTGCCTCTTTTGCTAACAAAGACATGTGGTCGTACAAGTTATGCCGTCCCTTCAGCGCGCCGCTGAAGTCTGTCGGCTGCATCGGTTCAATTCCTTGTTTGTACAATAGTTGCAGCTCCTTCAGAACCTCTGATTCCTTCAGGCCAGACAGGCGCTTCTGCCTCTCGTCAGTGATTTCAATTAATCTTTTTTGCACGCGGTCTAAAACCTCGCCGGGTGCGATTGCCATGTACTTGATCGGCTTCTCTGGTTTTACAATAACAAATCCCTTTCTCTCTAAGGATTCTAGAACGTCATAAGTCCTAGAACGCGGGACGTCTGCGATGTCCGACAGCTCGCCAGCAGTGCTTACGCCGCGCGAGAGCAAAGCAGTCCACAGCTTCACTTCATATAAATTCAGGCTAAATGCTCGCCTCAGCTTGCTAAGAAACTCTTCATTCACTATCATTTCTACCTCCAACTTGCGAACAGCGGTCGTTGTAACAACTGCTCGTCAATGACCTCACCATTTTGTCCGCATCACTACTTAATATATGTTACGGTTCTGTGTAACTGCGAAGTTCCAATTCCAGAATTGACTTTGTTAAGTGTCAACGTGGAATTCGTAACCGTGACGATACATCTAAGAAGCTGGCAAAATTGGTTTTAAATAATCTTGTTTACTTTTGTCGTTATGATGTAGTAAATAGTTAGTGTGCTGTTGGTGCACTAGACAACGCTTAGTAAAACTGCATCCTCGCTACAATTGTTTGTGCGTGGGAGGCAACGGGATGGCTCAAACTTCTCCAAATAGAATTTCAACTTGCCGCCCTGAAAGTTTTTGTAAGGGCCTATTTTAACATTTTTGTCCAGCGACCAAAAAGCGCCATTGATGTATAGTTTGAGATCTGCAGATGAACTTTTTGGGCTTGTTCGGCTTATATTTAGTTTGTCCAGGTAGATTTCATATGTGGTCGTAACTTGCTTTCCATTTACGCGCGCAGCATAGACATATTTGAATGGCTTATCCACAGCTGCAGCACCATTCGTCTCATGTGCGCCAGCAACAACAGCATCAGCAGCGGGAATTAGCATCACTATTATAAACAATGTAGAAACTACCCCTACCACTAGTGCTTTCATGGTTTTGATGTTTACGCAAAGTTTAAATGTTTTTTGCACCACACGGTACCGTGGCTTAATACCGCAATGCGTGGCAAATATGAAAAAAGTAAAAAAACAGGCAAAAAAACTTACAACTGCAATATTTTTGGCGTTTTTGGTTATCGGTCTGGTCGGCGTGCTCCCTGTGCCAGTACTGGCGAACCACAATATGCAGTTTGATGTCGACAAGCCAAATAGCTATTACACAAGAGGATCGACAGTAACATTTTCCATTAAAAACGTTGGAAACGACGATGCGGTACTTGATTGTTTGGGCATATACGTCGTAAAGTACGACAAGGCAGCAAACACTTACACCGTTGTTGCCACAGAAACAGGTGTTGACGCATCAGGTGACAATACGCGTATAGACCACACAAAATGTAAGGCAGATTTTTCAGACAGCGCGTACACCATGAAGCCGGGCGACACACACGTTTGGAAGTGGGATCAAAAGTATAAGTTAAATGGCAATGTGAACAATGGCATGCAGGCCGCGGATGGTGTTTATCTCGGCGGTATCATGGCTTACAACGCCCAGAGCAACAGTGCAATAGAAACAGTAACTTCTCAATTCACGATTGCAAATGACCAAGACAATGATGGCATCGCAGACCCGCAGGATAACGATAGGGATGGCGATGGCCTGAATAATGATGTCGACAGCTGCCCGGACAGCAAAGCAAAGAATGATTTGAACAACAATGGCTGTGACGATTCCTATGAAACCATAGATTCAGATGGTGATGGCATACCAGATGTTAACGATCAGTGCGATTTTATTTCCAGCACGGATCAAAGTGGCTGTCCCGCACCGAATGTAATAGACATAAAACAAAAAATAACTGCTGCAGGTGGGGCATGGGAATGTGCGCTGACTAATAGTGTTGATGGGGATTGCGACGGCGTGCCTGACAGTACTGATGATTGTCCTGACGTGGCTGGCATGGCTACATCAAATTCAGACGGTAAAATCGGCTGTCCACGCACAACACAGGAGAAAAATGCTGCAGCAGACCACCGAAATAAAGCTGCGGGTGGATCTATGATAGCCACCGGTGGTGCAATTGCTGCAACTGTTCTTTGTGGGCCACTGGTAGTATACTGTGCACCGATTATAGCACTCATAGGAGTCACAATGGAGGTTGCCGGTGTGTGGGGCGTGACCGCGCCAGATTCAGAAATAATAAACGATCCGCCAAATCTAAATTACAAAGCCCGCGTTGGTTTATCACAAACGCAGATAAAGCCTCTAACAGAGGCAGATGTGCCGCAAGAAGTAAGTTATGCGCTGCCAGTGTTAAACAATATTTTGATCGCAACTCGGAACTACAAGGATGCAGTGCATACATATGTCAGTGCTAACGAAAAATATATGGGCGCTGCGCAGGAAAAAGATTACTACTGGATGAACGTCCACGCAAAGGAAGTTCGTACTTACGCATCACTGATAGTTGAGGCGCTGAACAATTTGAATCGCGCACAGGCCGGCGCGTCACAACTCATGAAAAGCGCTGGCGTAGGCAGTACCGCGATAACAAAAGAAAAATTGGTAGAATTGCAAAACAATGTGCAGATAAATGGCGCTTCTGCGCTGCCAGCATTTGAATTAAATGTGTTAAGGAATAATCTATATGGCACTACTGCAGACGAGCAGGCACTTGTTGATACAGTGCTTGGCGTAGACCTAAACACAAACACGCTGGTTGGTAAAGACATCTACTCAGTAATCGCTGAACTCACAAAAGCAAATAGTGAGCTCGCCTCGACATTTGAGCACATCGCAGTTAACTTTGGCTCAAATGTGGTTTTGGACGAAGTGCAGTCTTCTGGCCCGCGCACATCATTGTTCGGAAAAACAATTGCAGTGAATCTTGTAGGTACACCATCAGATACAAGGACGCTGATTTTGGGCGTGAGTTACGATAGTAAAAAATCAAAGTTCGTGGCGTTTGCACCAAGTCTACCAACTAATAGCCAATATTTTGCCGAAGAGACTGAGCCAGGCAAGATTTTGATAATGGTTTATTCTGATAAAGTGTTACCGGCTGGCACCACGGAAAAATTCGGTGAAATGAAGTTTGTGGTCAAGGGGCTTGGTATGGCATCAGCAATATTTGGGAAATGGGACGTACGTGCTCAAGTAAGTGGAGTTGCAGGAGATGCAACAGACTGGTTGTATGCTTCGCGGAAGTATTTGAAAACCCACGAGCAGTTATTACAAAATTCTATGCCGGTGTTTAAAAACGGCGCATGGGTATTAGTAAATGGCCCGACAACTCTGCCACCATCTGATTCTATAAAATATTATACGTCGTGGTGGGATGGCTCAGCTTGGATAACTTCCCCGCCGCCACAGTACGGCGTGGTCTGGACTGGCACTGGCTGGAGTGGAACCGGGCCTGGTACGCTGCCGCCGAAGGGTGTGACGTATATAGATAGTGCAACACTAGTAGGTAAGATAAACGCCTGGAATGGCTATCAATACGTGCTGGCAGATAAAGCGGTAGTTGATGCCGCACTGCTGCCAAGCGCCTGGCCGGTATTTGACGTGGGTACGAAGGCATGGACGTTCACAAATCAGATGCCTCCGGCTAGTGGTTAAACTATGAATCCAACAATAGATTATGTGCGCATGGTGTGCGAAGGTTTGGTGGCTAGAGGATTTTTTAAGAGCATGGCCGGCGAGCTTACGATTGCCGTAAAACATCAATTGCGGTCGACTCATGCATTTGTGTTTGGGCAGATGGACGGCCGCGCACAAACGCCGCAGACAATAGATCAGTTTGTTTCTAATGCAGAAGAAGCAAGCTTGCCAGTACATCGAGCCCTGTCTGCCGGCCGTAGAATGGTGACTATGCTGCTCGTGCCAGTAATAGTTTCTGAACAGCCATACTCGCCAGCTGCGATCGCTTACGTCCAGGACTATCGCGGCCCGCGTTTTGGAGACTCGCAGTCCGTGTGGCTGGCACCCGCGCTGGTTCAGACAAAACCGCTTAGCATTTGGCACACAATGCACATACCCACCGTGTATCGACAGAGCGAACTTGAGGCAGATTTACAGCCGGCCGCACCAAGGTGATAAATTTAGCATATTTTATTTAAAAACCTCGATTAAATTACGAACTGCATCGCCGATTAAGAAAGTTTCTTAAAGGTTGTGCTTGAGAACTTGCCGGCCACGATGCAAAGCAAAAAATACCAACTATTTTCTCTCGTGGCGAAACTATTGTTAATTTTATTAACAATTCCTTCAACCCGCATTTTGAGCGGGTTGAAGTTATGTCAGATGATGGATTATTTTACAAGATATTGTATAGAAGGCTGTGACTGTTATTGCCATAAGATGCATATTTATTGCTCGGAGTGCTGGCGGTTTTAGCGCAATAATTCTTTTGATTCAGAAAGTCCGGGAGGTTCAAATAGTATTCCTTGGTTAGTTAATTCTTTTTCAAGTCTGTATTGTTTGTCTAATGCTGGATTATTGCGCCGCGCATCTGTTACTAATTGTTCCATACTAGTAAGCCCTAGCACATAGAATGGGCCTGGGAAGCTATGTACTAGTCTATTGCCGAGCTGTCCAAGGCCAGCCATCGCCGCAGCGCCAGCTAATGCTCCTGCTGCAACGTAGCCATCGTCACTAAAATTGGCGCCGCCGAAGAACTTAGGATCAATAATCGAGTCATCCCCAATTACTGCACCTAAAGATATGCCCGCGAACGCAGCGAATGGGTTTGGTTTCAAATTTGGCCGGATAACACGGTGTAACACTGGTAAAACAACGCCAGTTCCGAATCCATATGCAAATTTGAATTGATTGTGGTCTAACATACTTATTCGCTAAAGCATACACTTAAAAATCTTTCTATACTACACCAAGCTTCTCCTTATTGATTAATCCCATCTCCCCCATGTTCTCAAACATCTGGGCCTGGACAACCATAAAATTAATCTTACTGCCAGTCTGGTCCTGCACCGCCTTTGCGATCTCCGCGACCTCGGCCTGCTTGGCGTCGTCAGAAACCACAAACAGTTTTTTGTCCTTGTCTTTAAACAGCTTGAAATTCGTGAATCGCTCGCTGAGTTTTTCGCGGAAGATAGCCAGTGCATCAGGGGCAGAGCCAATCACAAGGTCGTGAATCTCGTTAAAGGTTGCACTATCGCGAACTAAATAGTAGAACGTGAACTTGTCCTTCTGCTCTTTCTTC
>CAZUEL010000031.1:0-6680 GCA_964619325.1 Candidatus Woesearchaeota archaeon
GCTCAACCCTTGCGCCGGATTTTACCTCCACAAGCTGCCGCTCCGTTTCCTTTTCCACAATCAGCGGCATGTTGCGTAAATCCTGCACACCTTTTATCTCCACGCGCGGGTGGCCTTTGATTGAAACATTTAAATCCTGTCGAATTGTTCCTATTCCCCTAATCACGCGGCCAGTTGAGCGCAGAAGCATTCCAAGTTTCTCTGCGCACTCGCGGGCCTGCTCCGGTGTGTGTATGTCTGGCGCGGTCGCTATTTCAATTAGTGGAATTCCCAAACGATCGAGCCTGTATGTGACAGAGTCTGGGTCTTCGGCAGTCCTTCTGCCTGAATCTTCCTCGAGGCAGACAGTCTGAATGCCGACTCGGCCGAAAGATGTCTCAAGCCAGCCATCGTGCGCAACCAGCGCGGTCCTCTGGAATGCAGAAGTGTTAGAGCCATCCACAACTGTTTTGCGCATCACCTGAACCGTGTCCGGAAATTTGCAGTGCAACATTTTTGCGACTGTGAATACGACATCCAGCGCTTCGGGATTTATGTTGTGCGGTGGCTCCTCATCCAGCTCGACAAGGCATGTCGTGTCCTTGTAGCCTTCATAAATGTAAAATTTTCTTTTTCTTTTTTCAAACGCGGCGGCGATATCGATCTCGCCAGTCTCGCCTGCCATCGGCCGTAACTCTCGCTTAATTGTGAAATGCGGCGCATCTTGCCGCAGTTGCGATGGGCAGTTGCAGAATAATTTGTGTGTGGCTAGCTGCTGGTGTATTTCCAAGCCGGATTTTAATCCCAACTGCGAATAATTAGGTGCCATGTTAGATAAAGTTCAGTCTACTTTTAAAAGCTAACTATTGAATCAACCGCCTTTACGATTTTATCTGCGTTTGGGAAATAGTATGACTCGAGCTTCGGTAGTGGAATTGGCACGTCCAGGCCAGTCACGCGCATCACTGGCGCTTTTAGATTCAGCAGAGCCCGCTCGTGAATCAGTGCAGAAATTTCTGCGCCGAAGCCGCAGGTCTTTGGTGCTTCATGCACCACAATCACACGGCCGGTTTTTTTAGCCGATGTCAAGATTGTGTCAATATCAAGCGGCTTGAGTGTCCGTAAGTCAATCACTTCGCAGCTCGCTTTTGTCTTGTCAGCCGCAGCCAGGCATTCGCGCACCATCGCGCCCCAAGCAATTAGCGTGACATCAGAGCCCTCGCGCCTAATTGCGGCCTCGCCAATCGGAACAGCGAAATCAGTTTCCGGAACCGCCTCTTTGACCGCGCGATACAATCGCTTTGGTTCAAGATAAATTATCGGGTCTTCGCTTCTGATCGCGGAGGCCAGCAAGCCCTTTGCATCATAAGGCGTGCTTGGCGCGATAACAATCAATCCTGGAATGTGGCAGAAAAATGTTTCAGGGGATTCAGAGTGGTGCTCTAGTGCTTTGATCGCGCCGCCGTACGGTATGCGCAGGACAAGCGGGCACGTGAATCTGCCGCGCGATCGGTTCCGCAGTTTCGCAGCGTGATTAAACAACTGATCCAACATTGGAATTGAGAAACCATCAAACTGCGCTTCAGCAACTGGTTTGAGGCCGAGGACTGCCATGCCAATCGCAGAGCCAATAATGCCAGACTCGGCAAGTGGCGTGTCTATAACGCGTTCTGGCCCATAGATTTTTAGCAAATTCTCGGTAGCGCGAAATACTCCGCCGTCCACGCCAACATCCTCTCCAAGCACGACCACATTCTTGTCACGCTTCATCTCAAGTTTCAGGGCCAGCGCGATCGCCTGTACGAGTGTCAATTCAGCCATTTATTTTATCCAACTGCTCCTTCAGATTCCAATCTAATTTAGAATAAGTGTGGTTGAAAATCGAGTCTACCGGCTGCGCCCCCAGAGACTCAGCTTTCTGGACTGCAGCATCAATTTTAGTTTTCAGCCCCGATTGTAACTTTTCTTCGTATTTTTTGTTCCAGAGTTTTTTGTGTTCCAAATACTTGCGCAATCTTTCAATTGGGTCCCTTTTTCGCCAGGCTTCAACTTCTTTTGCACTTCGGTAACGCGATGCATCATCTGCGGTGGTGTGATCGCCCACTCTGTATGTGAAGCACTCCACAAAAGCAGGCCCGCCACCAGCTCTTGCTGTGTTGACAGCGTCCAGCGTCGCCTTGTAAACTGCAAAAATGTCGTTGCCATCAACCTGCACTCCGGAAAATCCGTAAGCGATTGCTTTTTGAGCCAGCGTTTTTGATGCAGTCTGTTTTTCCACAGGAACAGAGATAGCGTATTGGTTATTCTGGCAGATGAAAACAACGGGGAGTTTCATCACGCCGGCAAAGTTCATCGCCTCGTGGAAGTCACCGTTCGAAGTTGCGCCATCCCCAAGATATACAAGCACCACGGATTTTTTCCTTTGATATTTGAGCGCGTACGCCATTCCAACCGCGTGCGGCAGCTGCGATGCAACTGGTATGGAGATTGTGAAATCGTTTATGTTTTCAGGAACCTGCTGACCTCGTTCATCGCCCATCCAGTAAAGCATGTATTTTTCTGGTGGAAGCCCGCGGACTAAGTGTGCACCAATCTCGCGGAAGTATGGCACCATCCAATCTTCTTGTTTTAGCGCGAGCGCAGAGCCGACCTCGGTGGCCTCCTGCCCCTCACAGCTTGGGTAGGTGTACATCCTGCCCTCTCGCTGCAGGTTCAAACAAGTTTTGTCAAGCACGCGTGAGAACACCATGAACTCATACATCTGTTTCAGCTGCTCGTCAGAAACCGTCGGCATCAATCGCCCGTCCACGGCACCGCGCTCGTTCAGAATCTGCAGATGCTGGACAGTGAAGCTGGCCAGATTAGTCAGTGGCATGCTTACACTTTCTGACAAATGTATTTAAATGTTTACTACTAGAAACAGCTATGGCTGTAAAGGCTTACACTAGGTTGGGTGACGACGGAACCACTCGATTGATTTCTGGCAAGGCGGTTGCAAAAGACGCGCCAAGAATTAACGCGTACGGCGATGTCGATGAATTAAACTCATTCGTCGGGTTGGCGAGAGCAAAAAATAAAAATAAAGACATAGAAAGTATTTTGGATTTTGTACAGGACAAACTTTTTCAGTTATGTTCTGATGTTGCAACACCAATTGAAGAAAAAACAGCGATCAAAATTATAAGAATTTCCGATACAGCTGTTGTGGCAGTAGAGAAATTTACGGATGAGCTAAACAAAAAACTACCCGAAATAAGAAATTTTATTATTTTCGGAAATTCTGAACTGTCTGCGTTGCTAAATACTTGCCGCGCTGTTTGCAGGCGGGCCGAGCGCAAGATTGTAACGCTGGCCAGGGGCGAGTCAGTCAATCCCGAGGCACTACAGTTTATGAATCGGCTGTCCAGCCTGTTCTGGGTGCTGGCAAGATATGCAACAAAAGTCGAAGGCGAAAAAGAGATATTGTGGAAACAAAATTAGTCTGGGAGCTTGCCAAAGTCTTCTTTCTTAATTCTTTTTGCATCAACGCCCGCAGCTAGCAGCATGGTCACCATAGCACCTATAAACTCATGCCCGCCACAGATGTAAAATACAGAAGTTGCAAACTGTCCACGAACGATTGAAGTCTGCAGATATTCTAAATTTATGCGCCCGTGGTCAAAGCCAGCCGCTTCTTCCCGCGTCAGCGTGCAAAATATTTTTATATTTGGATTTTCCGTTTTCAACTTTTCTAGCTCTTTAAAATATGCAACCTCATCTTTTGTTTTGTTGCTATAAAAAAGTGTGAAATAATTTGGCAGATTTTTTTCAGTTGCGTAGCGAAGCGTCGACATGAACGGCGCTATGCCGATGCCAGCAGCGAATATTACTATGTCTTTATCCGCATTTTCGTCAAAAGTAAAAACACCGTATGGGCCCTTGACGCCGAGTTTATCTTTTGATTTTAGCGTTTTTAGCCTCTGTGTAAATGCGCCGGCAATCTTGTAACCAATCTCAATGTACCCGCTTTCCGGTGCGGATGCAAACGAAAATGGCCGCGCGTAAATGTAATTTGAAATATTATTCATATCTGAGCCTTCCGGGCAGAGATAGAAGTTCGCGAACTGACCGGCCTTGAAAGTTTTGAGGCTGGGCGGCGTCTTTATCCGCATCACCCAAACGCTTGGCGTGTTTTGTTCGTTTGATATTACTTCGGATATTTCAATTCCCATTCTTTAACGCGCTCCGCAATGCCCACAAACCAAGCAAAGCACATTTAAGCCTTGTGCCGGTGATTTTTATGCCCAGCAGATTTATCATGTCCTTGTCACGCATATTTTTTAATTCTGTTACAGTTTTTGTTTTCGCGCAATCGCATAATATGTCCGATGCTGCCTGCGAGATGGCGCAGCCCTGGCCAGAAAACTTCGCGAGAACTTTTTTGTTTTCCTTTTTTATTTGGAGTTTTATTCTGTCGCCGCACAGCGGATTGTACTCCTCTGCCTCAAAATCCGGTTTTTCAATCGCGCCGAAGTTATGCGGGCTCTTGAACCTGTCGATGATCTCTTCGGCGTAGATGTCGAGCGTCATAATTTCAACACCTCTTTCACTTTCTCCAATCCAGTTGTCAGCGCATCAACATCGTCTTTTGTGTTGTAGATGTAAAACGAGGCGCGACATACGCTTTCTACTCCGAGCCGTTGCATCAATGGCATCGCGCAGGCATGCCCGCTCCTGATGGCAATGCCTTCTGAATCCAAAATTTGCGCAACATCGTGCGGGTGTGCGCCTTTGAGATTAAATGAAATAACACCGCCTCGAAGTTTTGTATTTTTTGGCCCGTAAATCTCAATATCTTTTATGTTTGAAAGCTTTTCCAGTGTATAGTTCGTCAGTTCGATCTCGTGCGCACGCACTTTTTCCATACCAATGTTTTCTAAGTAGTCAATTGCTGCGCCGAATGCAATTACGTCTGCGATGTTTGGCGTGCCGGCCTCGAATTTCCAAGGTAACTCGTTAAACTCAGTTTCAAATTTCCCAACTTTTTTTATCATGTCGCCGCCGAACAAAAATGGCTTCATCTCTTTCAGCAATTCCTCTTTTGCGTACAAAACGCCAACTCCCGTTGGCCCGAGCATCTTATGCGCAGAAAAAGCGTAAAAGTCGCAGCCAAGTTCTCGAACGTCAACTTTTAGGTGCGGAACTGCCTGCGCACCATCGACCAGTATTTTCGCAGTAGAATTTTTTCGTTTAATTAGTTTTAATATTTCGCCGATTGGATTAATTGTTCCTAAAACATTTGAAACGTGTGTTAGTGAAATCAGTTTTGTATTCACATTAATGAATGTTTCTAATTGTTTTAAGTCCAATTCATAATTTTTGTTTACGCCGATAAACTTTAATTTAATTCCATTTTCTTGCAACTGTTGCCACGGCACAATGTTGGAGTGGTGCTCCATTATAGTGAGCACAATTTCGTCGCTGGCCTTCAAGTTGTTTTGTGCCCATGAATATGCAACAAGGTTTATCGCTTCTGTTGTATTCCGGACAAAAATTATTTCGCTTTCCGACTTTGCATTTATGAATTTTGTAACCTTTTTCCTAACGGATTCGTATTCATTTGTCGCACGCTCGCCAAGCGTGTGGATCGCGCGGTGAATGTTAGAATTATATTGTTCATAATAATCTTTTAGCGCATTAATAACAACCGTTGGCTTCTGACTTGTAGCTGCGCTGTCCAGATAGATAAGCCTATTGCCATTAATTTTCTGTTTAAGTATTGGAAAGTCAGCTTTTATCTTGTCAAAGTTCATTTTAATTTATCGCATTTGTCATTTCCAACTCTATCAAGCGGTTGAATTCGATTGCATACTCCATTGGCAGCTGCTTTGTGAACTCTTCCATGAAGCCGAGGATGATCATCGTGACCGCCTGCTGCTCTGTCAGGCCACGGCTCATCAAGTAAAAGAGCTGCTCTTCGGAAACCTTGCCGACTGTTGCTTCGTGGCCGGTAGAAACTTCGTGTTCATCTATTTGTAGAGTTGGGAATGTGTCAGATTTAGATTTTTCGTCCATGATTAACGCATCACAGCGCATGTGTGATTTTGAATGCTTTGCGCCTTTTACTACTTTTACTATTCCGCGGAAGACCGCGCTGCCGCCGTCCTTGCTTACAGATTTGCCAAGAATGGTTGAGCTTGTATGTGGCGCAAAATGCATCGCCTTGCCACCGGAGTCCTGCTGCTGGCCGGCCCCCGCGTAAGCAACTGAGATGATGTTTGCCTTCGCATTTTCGCCCATCAAATAAACGGACGGATATTTCATCGTAATTTTTGAGCCGATGTTGCAGTCCAGCCACTCGACGACCGCGTCTTTGTAGGCATACGCGCGTTTTGTCACGAGATTGAAAACGTTGCTGCTCCAGTTTTGTATTGTGGTGTATTTGACTTTTGCACCATCGAGCGCGATAATTTCAACAACTGCGGAGTGCAGTGAGTTTTTTTGGTAGATTGGTGCTGAGCAGCCCTCTATGTAGTGTACTTCTGAATTTGTATCCGCGATTATGAGTGTGCGCTCGAACTGGCCTACACTTTGTGTGTTAATTCTGAAATATGCCTGCAGTGGCAGGTCAACTTTCACGTTGGGCGGAACATAAATGAACGAGCCGCCAGACCAGCAGGCTGTGTTTAGCGCAGCGAATTTGTTGTCGCCTGCAGGAATTA
>CAZUEL010000032.1:0-6412 GCA_964619325.1 Candidatus Woesearchaeota archaeon
TGTTAGCAGCAGCGCAGGCAAGTTAGTTGTCAGTGCTCCGAGCGTGTAAGTAAGTTGGGGGTAAAACCCCTTTCTTTTCTTTTTTTAATATTTTTCAAAAACTTTTATACTAGTCATGGTGATTATTTTGATGCTTAAGCCAGACCTCTCCGAGTTCGCTAGCCTGCCACGCTTCCCGGACGGCAGGATTAATTATACAAATTCGGATAAAGCGGCGGTTGTTTCTATAATTGTAAAATACAGAGATGAAATCCTGCTGCTGAAACGCTCTAACAAGGTTGGTAACTACAAGAGCAAGTGGAATGTTGTGGCTGGCTATTTAGACAGTGAAACGCCAATTAGGGAAAAGGTTTTGCAAGAAGTAAATGAAGAAACTGGAATAACTGAAAAAGATATTTTATCTGTTAAAATCTTTCCGCCGACAATAATAAAGGACACATTCTTGAAGAAAATATTTATTACCCATATTTCCCTAATTACGCTCAAATCGAGACCAAAAATAAAACTGGACTGGGAACACACCGAGTTTAAGTGGGTCAGACTGGAAGATGTGAGTAAGTTTGATACGATTCCGGGGCTGGATAAAGAATTAAAGAAAGTAATTGGTTAAGGAATTATCGAAAAAGTAATAATTTTATGCCGGAAATAATTACAAATAAAATAAACAATCGTTTCACCCATAAGTTGCCTTTTGTTATTGCGACGCGGGCGCCGATGTAACCACCAATTGCCATGGTAATTAACAAAACAATTCCAATTTTATAGTCGATTATGCCGTTGAGTGCAAATATTGTAGCAGATGAGATCGAAAGTGCAAACCACGGTATGATACCGGTTCCCAATACTTCTATCATTGTTAACCCAAGAAAAAAGGTTAGCACATAAAATATCATCGGGCCAGTTCCTTGGCCAAAAAATCCTGCGAAAACCATAATCGCAAAATACATTAGTAAACCAATAATTGTTTTGATTTTGCTCGTTTTGGTTTTTTGTACGCCCAAATCTTTTTTTAGGAATATGATTGGCAATAGAATAAGTATGAGAACGCCGATAATACCTTCTAGGATTTTTTTGTCTACGTTTAATAACAGATTCGCGCCAATCAATGAACCCGCCAGACTTATTACTGTGAGGGCTGGTACATATTTCCAAATAATTTTCTTTGCCCGCCAAAACTGCACTAAAGCTGCAGAGGCTTGACCGAGGGTCCCAAATCTATCGGTTGCAATTGCTATTTGCGGGGGTAGTCCGAGAAATATCAGTGCTGGCACGGAGATTAATCCTCCTGCACCAATGACAGAATCAACGAACCCAGTTGCTAATCCAATGAGAGATATCAATAATAGCTCGAGCATTTACGAGTTATTTCAATTACGTTAATAACGTTTTCGTATTACGCCCCATAACTACTTCTTCTCATATCTCTCTTTATCGTGTCCACAACATTTGTCCATCACTCTCGAAAAGGATTCATCCAAATCTATCTTCAATAAATTGGCAAGGCAGGTAGGATATTTCAAGCATTTAGCTGGTAACTGATTCGTTGCCTTTGTTAAACAAACACTTTAAGTTTTTTCTACCACTTCAACAAGCCCTCTTTTATGCACAACGGGATAACTTGATTTTCAATTGTGGGCGGAAGCTTTATTCCGTGTTGTTTGTAGTTCCAGTCTATGAATTTATACTCTTCAAGTTCTGGATCAATTATTTCAATGTTGCCAATGAGTTCAACAAGAAATACTGAAATTTTTACTACAGCATCATCGAAAACCGCCTTATCTTCGAAGTCTCCGAGCTTCCTTATTATTTTTGCGCTGCAATTTGCCTCTTCCCTGATTTCTCGAAGCAGGCACTGCTCCTTTGTTTCATTTAGCTCAATCCGTCCGCCAAGGCTAGTCCACATCTCTTTTCCGGCCTTGCGAACCATCAGGAATTTATTGTCATTGATTACTACCGCAGCAATTTTATGTATGATTTTCATATTACGCTAGCTCCCCTTTCAGAATCTCAACCAAGCGATTCATCAAGTCAGGCTCTAGATTCACATAAATCTCTCTTGTCCTGCCATACCTGCCCTTGGACTTCACTTCCGCACGAATGATGCCAAGCATATCCAGCTCTGCAATCAAGTCAGAAACGCGTCTCTGAGTCAACGGCTCCAGATTAGATGTCTTGCACACCTCTACATACCGGCCATAAACCATTCCGGTCTCGATTTTTGCCCCGTTGGGTGGCACAAGTAAAGTTGCATACAAAACTGCTTGCGATTGTTTCGGCTGGGTTGAAACTATTTCCAAAACTGTATCCGTTTCGATTTTTTTCTCTGCGGAGTCGATGTGCTCGAGCTTGATAGTCTGCGAGTTCTCTCGCTCGGCAAGCTCGCCAGCAACACGCAGCAAGTCAATCGCTCTTCTTGCGTCGCCGTGTTCGCGTGCAGCGTATGCAGCACATTTTTCTAAAACACCCTGTTCGACAACCCCCGTTCTGAACGCGTTCTTTGCCCGGTCCGCGAGAATCTCTGTTAGCTCCGCGGCGTTGTACGGCGGAAACACGGTCTCCTCTTCGCCCAAAGATGATTTAACTCGTGGTTCGATGCGCTCCATAAAACGGACGTCGTTGGAAATGCCAACGATTGAAACCTGTGATTTCATTAATTGGGCATTCAAACGAGTTAAATTGTACAATATTTCGTCACCGGCAGAATCAACAAGCCGATCGACCTCATCCAACACCAGCAGCACGATCTGCTCATGCTCATCAATCGTGGACAAAAACAAATTATATACTTCATCTGTGGGCAGGCCTGTCGCCGGCACCGCCCTACCAAGCGCACGGGCGAGCTCCGCAATTATTCGATATTCCGTATTTGCAATTTTTTTCAATTTACAATTCGCATAAATGTATTTCAGCGGCACATTTCTTGCAGTCGCGGACTCAACCAATTTCGTGAGCACGTACTGCGTGCAAACGGTCTTCCCAGTACCGGACTTGCCATAAATGAATAAGTTAGATGGTTTTTCCTTGCGCAACGCAGGTGCAAGTATGCCTGCCACCTTCTCTATCTGCTCTCGCCGGTGTGGGATCGAGAGCGGAACAAAATTGGCTTGCAACACCTTTTTATCTTTAAATAATGGTTCTTTTTTTAGAAACGTCTCGAAAAATTCCGTTAAACCTGCTTGATTAGCCATTTGCAGCACCTCCATTACGCACAAACGCAACAGATGCAATAACTCTTATTTAAAGTTTTATAGTTTTCAAACCACGATTGTTGCATTTGGAATTAGTTGTACAAACACCTACGCCATGATTGCAAATGGAATTATTTTTATTTAATTTATTGTTAAGCTTTGACATTTTAAATTAAAATGTATATGTTTTCCAATGGAAACAAAGGGGTTTAATTATATATAATATTGTAACTTCTTCATATATAATATATGATATTTGACTTAAACTAGCTAAAAACGCGGCGAATAAAGCTGTATTTAAAAAACTAAGTAATTTTTATAATCAAAATTTTAAACTAACCTAAATCTAAAGCCAAAATTGCCAAGCTGCACCGGAAACAAGGGGGTGTGTAAATCAGAGCAAGCCTGCCCACTAGAAAATTCCATCTCCACCCGCAAGCAAGGTGTCAGAGGGCGCGAGTTCCAACTATTGCACGAGAAATTTAGTTTATATTTATCTCGCGAAACAAGTGGTAACAATAAATCTACTTACTTATTTTGGAACGTTTCAATCTGCCAAGCCCAGAAATATCTAATATTTTGCCCCGTTTACGAAATATAATTGTTGGTTTTAGGCTTATTTGTTCGGTGAGATCGAGTATCGGTTTCAGGCTAGTCTCAACCACAAACTCTAAAGTAAATGCGGTTGCAGTGGGTGGCTGTCCCGCCCGCCGCGTAACATTATTTATAGCAAGCCGGACAGAAACCCCAGATCTATTGAAAAAATCCCCTGGTCCTTCTTGATAGCCACAATCCACCAGATAAGCTCTGGCAGCCTGGTGCGCTGCTAGCAATTCATCTGAGCCACTTCTGTTGGTGGCGTGATAAACAAGCACATAGCTATAATCTAATCCTACTCTTAGAACGGGATACATGCAAAAACAACAAAAGAAAGTGATTTAAATCTATTTTTTCTGGCTTTTTTATGACAGATGCAGATTTGGAAGGCATACTTGGGTATTGGCTCTCAACTGTACGTCCGTTAGAAGAGCCACAGCGAAGTGTGCTAAACCTATTGCATCTGCATGAAATTGGACAGGCAAGGCGATTGCGCCAACTCGATGCGCAGGGCCCACCAGAAAACATAGATTTGGCTGAGTGGACAAGGCGGGCAACAGAGGTGCTGCGCAGGCCTGCCGAGATGATTGCCGAGGCACTGATTCAACAAGGTTATGTGCGGGTTAATATATTTGGCTGTACGCTTAGGTGTGACGGTTATGACGTATTCGAACCGCGAAGCTTTATTTATTCAAAACACATATTGAGTTTGTATTACTTGGCTAAAAACGGGCAAACCCAAGTCAGCCTGGTTAAACTGGCAAATCTTTCCGGGGTTAATTTAGATAACGCGGGGCATTACACCAAATTTTTAGAGCGCCAGGGATTAATTAGCAAAGCGAATTACTTAGAGCCGGGTAAGCAAAAACAGAGGACGCGGGTTAGTCTAACTACGCGAGGACGTGAGCTTGCAGAATACCTGGACTCGAGCCGGTCGGACGCACACAAGTCACCACTCTTGCCAGCCTGGCAGGCGGAGATTAAAGAACTGTTGACCAGGTAACGATACATATAGTTCTATATATCACAAGTTTAAAGAAATATTTGGCAGCCTATAAATTCAGCTTTCTTACGGACTCTTTCAGCTTTGCCTCTGCCTTGGGCCTTGCATTACTGCCGAGCTTGAACTTTCTTCGCTCGACGCCGGAGCCCCAGCTGAAATCGCCTTCGACTTTTTCAACGCCAGTGAACTCGAACACGCCGAGTTCGGTGCCTTTCTTCAGATGGTAATAGATTGACCTTAAAGAGGCGTTCGCAAACAGGCGCTTGTAGTATCTATAAATGTCATAACCGTGGCTCTCTCCGAGCACATTTAACAAGTCTACAATGTTGTCCCTAATTATCGAACCGGGGAGTCTTCCGCGTTTGCCTGCCATAATAATCATATTAGTGAAATATGGTAAGGTATATAAACCTTTCGCTTAACGAGGGAGTGAGGAAAACAACAGTATTCAATCATAAACATCCTTTCTATGGTCAAAACAGTTAATGATTATTTTGTCCTGCTCGATCCTATAAATCAGCCTGAACGGCGGAATTCTTAAACTGCGGTGTCATTTTAGATTATACATTAATGGCTTGCCAGCAGCGGGCATTTGCTCAAGTTTCCTGATTTGCCTGATGATTCTAATCCGTGTTGTTTTATCTTTTATTTTCCTGAAATCATGCGCAAACTCCTCAGAAAATATAATTTCCATTTAAACCGTCAGCAAGCGATCGATATCTTCGTCGCTCATATCGGTTGTTGCGCGGATAAATTTACCTTTTTTGATTTGTTCTTCGCTTTTTTCTATTAGCTTTGCGTTTTTCATTTGTGCTTCTGTCTTGACAGGCCGTAGGAATATATTCCCGCCGCGGTTGAATACGATGAACTTTGTGGCCGGCAGTGCGCCCGCATCTTTCCTAATTTCGGCAGGTATAACGACCTGGCCGTTTTCCGACATTTTGGTTATTGCTATTTCCATTTTTTCCAAAATGGAAGTTCAAAAATCTTAGAGATTTTTGTTATTTCCATTTTGCACCTACAATATGTTTTAAAATTAAAATAGGTTGTATATAAAGGTTTCGCTTAACGATGGAGTGAAGAAAACGAAAGGGTTTTATTGTTTTCGCCTGAAACAAACGAATGGGCGGACGATATATTTCACTTGAACAAGCCCGTAGGATTTTAGACGGTCTCACTACGAAGTCCGAAAGTGCGGTGTTACAAATAGGAAATGATGGCCCCGAACAAGCGCCAGAAAGAATATTAATATGTGGCTTTCCAGGCACAAAACCAGCATTGATTGGGAAAATAGATGAGCTGGCGTGGGATGAACGGTGGCAAGGTCGGACGCCGTCTGGAGTTGAGTATTGTCGCGATAAATATACTGATGGGCGCATAATTGAAGTAAATGTGCCTGCCACCCGGCACGCAGTTGCCTGTGCCGGAAAGCGGATGGTAAGTCTTCTAGAACAATATGCCCGTGAAGCAGATCGCTACAATGAACGTGTCGTGGAGCCAGCAGTTTTAAAAAGAGGAAAAGAACTTAGTACTTTGCTTGGCAAATAGATTATATCTCTCAACACACAACTTCTTAAATATTCAGGCTCCCGCAGACTGGCATGCCAGTCTGTTCCCCGCGAAT
>CAZUEL010000033.1:0-6372 GCA_964619325.1 Candidatus Woesearchaeota archaeon
ATCGAAATCTTTTTTATAGCATTTAGCTTGCTCTCAACATGCCACAGATATCGAACATCGACAAAGCCTTTGACGTAGTTAGGACCGGGCCAGTCCTTCCGGTCGAGGTCGCTTCAAAGCTCGGAGTGGATTCTTTTTTGGCTAATGCCTATCTATCGCAATTAGTTGACGCAGGCAAAATAAAGCAGTCGAACGAACGCGTAGGCAACTCATTTGTCTACTTTCTGGCGGGCCAGGAAGCGCAGGCCAGCTCACGCATATCGAATCTGCTGCAAGGCGGAAAGAAAACTGCAAGAATGTATGCCAGCTCCGTGCCGGCCGGCCCTGAGGTCGAGCAGAAGAGGCAGGCATTTACACAAAGGCTTGCAGAAATAGAGGCAAAGGAGCAGATTAGAAAACCCGCTCCGCAGCAACCGTTGCCACAGATAGCACAGCAAAAACCACAAACTGTCTCGGAGACACAAAAACAGGAATTCCTTAGCACCTTGAGGCCTGCAATCGAGAGCCAGCTGAAACAACAGGCGCCGCCACAAGTCCAGTCCGCCCAGCTCAATCTGCCAAAAATACCAAGCCCACAAGCGGTTTTTGCGGCAGTAGGCCAGAACTTCAACTCGCAGCGAGTTGAAGGAATGGAAAAAGCCAAAAGCGTTTTCCATAAAATAAAATCCACAATATTCATGGAAGAGGGTCGCGTAGTTGAAAAAGCACTTGGATTTTTAGTAGATGCTGGCTCCGAAATTATTGGTAAAGAACTGCGGAAAAAGGGCCGCGAGGCAGACATCTTAGCAATCGTGCCGACACCGATAGGGCCAATAAAGTTTTTTGTTATGGCTCGCGACAAGAGAACAGTTTCTGAGGCAGAATTATCATTAGCTTTTACTGCGGGCCAGCACAAGAAGCTGCCCGTAATATACGTGACAAATGGCAAGCTGACCAAGAGCGCACAAAATTATCATCAGGCGATTTCTGGACTTGTGAAGATTAAGAATTTATAATGTATTTAGACTTGCCCGTACTTACTATTAACATCTTCTTGTCCCGCGGCAGCTTGTTTTTCATTTGCAGCATTAGCGCAAGGCCAGCGGCCGCAGATGGTTCACAGTTCACGCCCTGCGCCTCAATAATTTTCGTAGCTTCATCGATAAATTCCTCGCGCACGAGCTGTACGCCCGAGCTAGACCCACAAAAACCAGCATATTTATACAAACTAAGAGACTGCTCATCGTAATGAATAAACGGCAGGTGCGGCGAGTAAAGTTTATCTGCTTTTGTTCTTGGGTTGTTTGTCGTAGCACCTAGGAAGTTACACCGTTGTAAAATTTCAACGTCGCCTTTAAATCGCGGGTCATGATTTTGAGCAGAAACTTCTTTTTTGTTAATGAATAAAATATTCTCAAATAAATTTCCAGTTCCGTAGGGCACAAAACACCAGTCTGGAGATTCGTTTATTATTTCATAACTCATCCAATCATAAAATCTTGTGTTTGGGTCCAATGCTTCGTTTGAAGTTATGTCTAAACCAGTTGTATTATTCGTGAGCGCCAAAATTTCCTGCCAAGTATATGCTTTTCTTGATAAATCTGTGTGATATATTTCACAATCACGCTTCTCCAAAGTTTTTAGTGCGGCCGCATCTATATAGTTTAAGTCAACCAAGACTTTTAGGTTTGGCAAGCCGTATTTTTTCAGCATTGTTTGAACCGCGATCGCTGCGGAGCCCGAAGATATTATGGACATATGTGGCAGCTCGCCGTCCATCTGGCCGCGTTTCTTTGCTAGAAGGAAATCGCGATATGTAACAACAATTTCCCATGCCAGCCTGTCCTTATGCGTGCCAGTTGGGTTTACGCTCTCATCTTTTAGCCAAACGTTTGAAAAATCTAGTACATTTATTTTGTAAGTTGACGTAGCAGGAAACTTTGGATTATCTGGCGGAAATTCTGGGTTTAACGGATCATTTTCCGAAGCTACAATTATTGACTGAAATATTTTCTCTTCTTTTTCTGAAAGCATGGTCATCGCAGGATAGGCACATATTAAAAATCTTCGTTTACTAGCAAGCCTTTTAAACCAATTTACTGCAGTCTAATTATAGCGGGGTAGAGCAGCTTGGAGTGCTCGTCGGACGCCGCAAGACTTTTGTTTTGCGATGGACAAAGCTCATAACCCGAAGGTCGTTGGTTCAAAAACGAATCACGCGCGCGTGGTTTGAGGAAACTCCAACCCCCGCTATCCAACAAAAGAATAATAAACCTTTCTGCACTGGAATTTCTATGTCAATAAAATATTCATTCATAGTGCCATTGGCCCCAACTGCAAAACTCGAGGCGACGAATGCAATAAAAAATTTGGATTACGACAAAGACAAATTTGAACTAATATCTGAGTGCGGCCTAAATCCGTCCAGAAACAGAAACGTCGCGGCCAGCAAAGCCAAGGGCGATTTCTTGATAATAATAAACGCGCACAGCCTGCCTGCCCCGGATTACCTCAGCAAGTTAGATGAATTTTTTACGAAGCACCCAGAAATAGATTTGGTTGGCGGCCCGCACCTGACCCCAAAAGACGATAATTTATTTGCAACTGCCACTGGTTTGGCTTTAGCCTCTAAATTTGTTATGCTTGGAACATATAAGCGCTACGCTCAGGCAGAAGAAAGGCTGTCTGCAACAGAGATAGACTTAACAACTGCGAACTGCTGTGTCAGGCGATCTGCATATTTTTCTGTTGGTGGTTTTGATGAAAAAATTTATCCTGGTGAAGATGTTGTTCTCTTCAACGCACTAAAATCAAAGGATTTCAAACTAGCCTATTCGCCAAGCCTGATTGTTTACCAACGACGCAGAGCTAACATTGCTGGGCTTGCCAGGCAAATGTTTGGATATGGCGCAAGCAGCACCGTATTGGGCCACAACAGGTTTTCGTCTTTGCTGCAATTGCTTTTATATGCATATCTCATAACAATTATCATACCACAACTACGCCCACTGGCAATCGCTTTATCATTGCTCTACGTGGCCTATGTCGTTTTTACTACAGCGCACATATCTGTCAAAGCACCGTCAGTTGCAAATTTTCTTTTGCTGATCATAATACCAACGGTACATATTTCATACGGATTTGGCGCAATGCTGGGAAGGATAAATGAAAAATACAGAAAACCCAAAGGTTAGTTTCATCGTCTGCACTTATAGTACAAAAGAACACCCAATGCGAGATCTTATAATGAGATGCCTACGCAGCATTTTCGCGCTCGACTATCCAAAAGAGCAGTACGAAGTTATATGTGTCGATGGTGGCAGCGACGCAGAAACAATTCAAGAAATCAAAAAGTTCCCAATAAAATTCGTACGCAATTACAAAAGATTTCCGGAAGGCAAAGGTATGGGCAAAAGTCAGGGCATGGCGCAGGCAAGCGGAGATTTCATCGCCTTTGTTGACCACGACAATATGTTGAGCGATAAAGATTGGCTAAAACAAATGCTTTTACCAATGTTAAAAGACGCAACAATATTTGGATCAGACTGCCGGACCGCGGTACTCAACGAAAAATCCATAACGAATAAATATTTAAGTTACATCGGCACAGATCCGTTTGCAGCAGAAATGTCACTGCAGGGCTTATCCGGCCTAAATAAACTCCACCTAGAAGACTGTGGTGAGTATGCAACAATAAAAATTAGGCCAGACAAATTTTTTATAACTGGCGGTAATTGTTTTGTTTATAGGCGGTCAGCTATAGAGTCTGTCGGCGGATACACTAAGGACATAGACATAGTTTATAAGTTAGCAAAACTCGGCTTCGCTAAAGTGGCCGTGCCAAAGAAAGCTGCAACCCACCATCAAGCAGTTCGTTCTTTCACAGACTTCATAAAAAAGAAAATTCTCTGGGCAAAAGTACAGGTCAGAAAAAAAGAAGTGCAAGGCGAGTTTTCATGGCTGCCGAACACAAACCAAGGCTTTGCGAAATTATTCATTAAAATTTTATGCAATTTAATTATTTTGCCAAATCTTCCGATTACTATAAAGCGTTTATTTGAAACACATGATGCTGCATGGATTATGCACCCAATTGCAACATTTGCTACAACATTGGTTTACGTGTCTGTTTGGCTAACAGAAAATATTCTACCTAATTAACTACAAAGACTTTTGTAGGCCTGCTCAAGCAGGCCGGCAATTTTTTCGTTTACAAATGATCGGGCTAGCTCAAAATTTGATTTTTTCGCGGCCGCCAAAAATTCCGGGTTTTCAATCATGAATAAAAGCTTCTTTTTTAGCTCTGAAAGATTTCCGTAATCAAACAGCATGCCATTCTCTCTGTCACGCAAAAGAAAGTTTGGCCCTTCCTGCTTTGTAGCTATCGGCACTACGCCGCGGGCCATCCCTTCAAGCATGCCGATCCCGAAGAACTCTGTGCCTGGCTGGCTTGGGAAAATAAAAATCTTTGATGCATCTAGGCCACGCAGCTTGTCATCTTCGGAAACCTCGCCAACAAAAACAACATTTTTCTCCATCCCAAGTTTTTTTGCTAAATTCTTCAAGCGCAGCAAATCGCCGCGGTCCGGCCCCATCGACAAAAATACAACATCTGGGTGTTTCTTCAAAATATCTGGTAGGATTTTTATCATTTGTTCCAATCCCTTGTAAGGCAGAAGCCTGCCAAGGTTACACATTACAAATTTATCCTTCAAACTATGCTTTTCGACAAATTCAGAGTTATCGATTTTCTTAAACCGCTCCGCTGGAATGCCGTCTGGCACATAAAACAATTTTTTTCTAAAGCCATAATGATGAAGACGCGCACTCTGGAGTTTGTTTATCTGCACGCCGGCATGGTAGAGCCTGTTGAACGGAAACTCCCACAACCGATAAATTGATTTAACAATTCTTCCAAAAAAAGATTTTTCTATTCGTGCGAAAAAATCCCCATGCGGCGTATTTAGGCATTTTGTTTTTTTGAAAATCCTTGTGGCTAGCAATATTGCATCCCACTGTGGCGTCCCAATGTTATGGAAGTGCAAAATATCTAAGTTATAGCGCAATATGTCTAATAACATACCGACGTTGTAAAAAATATAATATCCCTGCCTAAACAAAGTTCGGTATCGGTGGATGTGTATTTTATTATAAACTTCATATTTATTTTTCACAACTTCCGCGCCGCGCCGGTCGGACGTGAAGACATGAATTTCATGGCCGCGCTTCGCTAATTCAGTTGCCAGATAAAGGCAATTGTTCTCCAATCCATCCTTGAAAGGGTGAAAATATGGTATCACGTAGCCGATGCGCATTCCCAAGTGAGGAAGGAAAGTTTTAAAATTGTTTTGCCGCAGCAATATCTGGTGTAATATGAAGTTTTATCGCTTCATGGAATTTTTTAACCGGTTTGTAGCCATCGCAGGAAATCGCTCGCTCTCGCAGAACGCCCGTGTTGCCGGCAACCTTTTCGCATACCACACCCAGAAATGGGGCAAAATATCGGCCCACAATCCGATAACTGCGCAGATAGAGCCAACCCTGCGGTGTAATCTGGCCTGCAGAATGTGCGTCCGCACCGAACTTGGCGTGCCGCTAGGCGAAATGTCATTTGAAACTTTCAAATCAGTCATCGACAAACTTGACACAATCGTAAAAATACATCTGCAGGGCCAGGGCGAACCGTTCCTCGCCCGCGATCTGTTCCAGATGATTGACTACGCTGCGTCAAAAGGAATTGTTGTTAACCTCACATCAAACGCGACGCTCTTCACAGAAAAAATCGTGGAAAGGATTTGCCAGTCGCAGATAAATAAAATGATTCTCTCTGTCGACTCAACAGAAAAGGAAACTTATGAGTCTATTAGAAAGCTTGCCAAGTTTGATGTTGTTGTAGCAGGCATAAAAAGATTAACTGCAAAAAGAAATGAAACTGGTGCAAAATTTAAGCTGGCCATCGCCGCAGTTGTGATGAAAAAGAACATGCAGGAAATTCCAAAATTTGTGCAATTTGCCCGCGAGCTTGGCGTCGAGCAGCTCGAATTCCAGGACTTGCAGGAAAAGGATGATTATTTGGAAAAATATGAAAAAACTGGATTTTCAAAAGACGAGGTCGTTGTGTCATATAAAGAGCAGATAAAAAAATTAATCTCCGAAGCGCGGGCTGCAGGAAAAAAGTTTGGCATAAATGTAGCATACGACGACGAAAACGACTCAAAATGTATCTGGCCATGGCGCTCGATCTACCTGAACTGGCAGGGCCGTGTCACTCCATGCTGTGTCATTCTCGAACCGCACAAGTTTGGCGACATGAATCTCGCCGAGCAGTCCCTGAATGAAATCTGGAACAGTTCTTACTACCAAGCACTGCGCGATGGCCTGCTGAACAAGGAC
>CAZUEL010000034.1:0-5470 GCA_964619325.1 Candidatus Woesearchaeota archaeon
GTTCACTCGCTTCTCTCGTTCATCTCCACTCACAAAAAGTCACGAGTGTCGTTCTTTCAGAACTCGCTCGTGCCCTTCGGGTCTTTTAATCGGGTGTTAGGCGTAATTTTTCCGCCACCCTCAAATTTATGACCCGCCGTGCTGAGGGCTTACGCAGAAAAGCCGGTTGTTGCCGCCTTCGCTTAATCTCATCAACAGACTACTAGGGGCGCAGTGCTTCGCACCACGCCCAACAAAGATTAAACGAAATCCCAAGCGGACGACGGTGGGGGCGCGACGGAAACTAAAATGCAGATACCGAAACTAGCCGAGATAATTGTGAAACTGCGTCTATTGGAATTATAAATACTAAAAGCACAAATGCATCTTTGTATGGTATCAGACATAATTTAACACTAATATTGTCACGCAATAATTCTGAGTTAGCAATAGATTCTATTGTTGTAACGCCATCATTTTTTAAATGGTGAATTGGTCTTACAACGCTGTTATCTTCAATGCCATACAATATGCAACATGCACGCAGTTTGCCATTTGTATTATAGTTTTTTATTGTTGGCACAAGTGTGTCTTTAGCAAACTTTGTTGGTTTGGGATCCACGTCCGCTGAAGATTTAAATTGTAATGCGCCTTCTTTAGCACATAATCCATCTGTTCCAAACACAGTTATCAGGTCTGGAGATAAATACGTATCTTGTATGAATTCAAAAACAAATCTTAATTGCTTACCGCCAAATAAAAACTTCATAAGCTCACAATAATAATATTTCATAAGAGCACTGAATTTTTGGCTTTCAGAATCGCGTATTACATTTAACAGATTATTTGATAGTGCGATGGTTTCGTCTGATAAACCTGTGCGATTAAAAATTTTTAAATTACCAAGAGCAGTAAAATTGTCATCTGAAAGTTCTCCCGCGTGCCACAAATCTAAAGGCACATCTTTGAAAATCGCTTGGTTTATGTCCCAAAGTAGTTTGCTATTTGGTTTTATTCCAGGATAATCTTTAGTAAAGTAAATAATTCTAAACCGCGGATGTGCTTTATTCATAATCTCTTTTTTCCCCTCTACTGAGAATTCAACTAATTTATCTATGTCATCTTCATACATAAACGTATTTTTCTTTTCAATATCATAGCGCATTAAATTTTGGCTTTCAATTAAATCATTAAATTTTTTTCTATGTATATCTAATTTTTGAGTTTTGGTATGGTAATAGTCATAAAATTCTGGAAAATCTAGCGTCTTGCCAAATATTTGTGCAGATGTGACTTGCCCTGTGGCTTGTCCAAGCAAAATACGTCCATTTGGCGAAAGTTCATTTTTATCAAATAATTTTTTAAGACCGTCTGTTTCGATTGGTAATTGTATTGGCAGATCGCAATTTTCTAGTTTTATTTGTAATATTATGGTACCTGTTGATTCCCAGCTTATGTCCTCGACGCTTATGCCTAAAAAGTCTGCTAGTCCTTGTGTTAATTTTTTATTGTATTCGTATGCAGAAAGAACACGAGACTTTTCTTCTGACTTTATAATTACTGCACGATATATGTTTTTCTGTGTTAATAATGCTTTAACAGTTTTAGCAGCATTATCTCCTATTTGTGCCAGCAATAAATCTTTAGAAAAAAGGCCAACAAAAAGCGTATCATTTAGCAATAATGCACCAACACCTTTCTCTTGTTCTCTGGATCTCGTCGAAAGTTCAGCTCGAAACGCATCTAATAAAAAATCAACAAATTCATCTTTTCTATCTGGGAATGAATCCATAATTTTTGTTATCCAATTTATTACTGACGGATTTTTCGGAGTAGCTTCAGGCAAAGGAATGCGTTTACCTATGTGCTTTTCTTCTAAACCGCGAATAACTTCTCTTATGTCAGAATTAATTTCAATTTGAAAACAGCGCAAAGTATCTTGATTTCTATCTTTAGGAAGATATGCTGGTTTTTGCCAAAAATAAGCTGTGTTAGTCATGGAGTTTTATTTTATTGTATTAACTTATAAAGTTATGGCAACTTGAAAACAGCATGCCAGATAAATTTTCAAAAAAAGTGCGGAGTAAAATAATGTCTGCCATTCGTGGCAAATGGACCGAGCAGGAAAAATTAATCCACAACCAACTAAAAAGCCTCAAAGTCCGCCATGCGATGCACCCAAGCCTGCCCGGCAATCCAGATGTACTGCTAAAAGATTTTAATGCAGTAATTTTTATAGATGGCTGCTTTTGGCACAACTGCCCGAAGCATGGGCACATTCCAAAAAGCAATTTAAAATATTGGAAGCCAAAAATCTTAAGGACTATGAAGCGCGATCTGAAAAATAAAAAAATCTTGAAAGCGATGGGCTTTAAAGTAATTAGGATTTGGGAACATGAAGTTGCAGCAAAACAATTTAATGTTCTTAAACAATTAGGCGTACGCAATTAGATTTGATTTCACTGGTATTATTATGCCAGCTTTGATTTGTTCAAGTTCTTTTCTTATTTCTGTTGCTAATGCTTCCGCGAGCTTCACAGGGACAGCATTTCCTATCATTTTGTAGCCGTCAGCAACGTCTTTATAATAAAATACAAAATCATCGGGAAAAGTTTGTATTCTCGCACATTCCCGCACAGAGAGCCGCCTGTATAAATGTTCTTTGCCTTGCACAAAAATTCTTTTGTTGTGGCTTATGGATTTCATTTTTGGGGCTTGCGGATGTATTGGCGCATGCCTGCCACCCGCCTGAATTGTAAATGATTGCTCGTCCCAAGACCTAACGCGGTTTCGCGACATATAAATTGTAGAAAATCCGCCATTCATGTATTCATGGTTTGGTATTTTTAGATTTTCGTTTGTTTTATTTTTTTCTTTTGCCGCAGCTGGTTGTGGCAGGCTATCGATAGCTTCTTTTAGCGTAATTAGTTTTTTATTTTCAGGCGGAAACTCAAAAGTCCTGCCAAGCCGTTCATTGTAGCCAATAATAATAACGCGCTTTCTTTCCTGCGGCACGCCATAATTTTTTGCATCTAGTAATTTATAAACAACATTATAGCCTATCTGCTTAAATGCTTCAATAATTTTTACAAATTCTTTATAGTGCGTTGGTGACAAAAGCCCCGCAACATTTTCAGCGAGAAAAAACGATGGCTGTTTTTCTTTTATTAAATTTATGTATGTGTAAAATAATTGCCCGCGCGGGTCTTTTATTCCGCGCATTGCACCGGCAAGGCTCCAGCTTTGGCATGGCGGCCCGCCAATAATGCCATCTGCATCCGGCAGCTCATCTGGCTTTATTTCAGTTATCGAACGCCCATCAATTTTTATACTGTGGTTTTTTTCAAATGTTTCCCAACAGCCTTTCCAATTATCATTGGCAAAAACTACTTCAAAGCCCGCTCTTTCAAACCCCAAGTCAAGGCCACCACACCCGGAAAACAGCGATATTATTTTCATTTTACCATTCAAACCTAATCAGCACAGCGTCTAACAGATTTGTTTTGCTATTTGGATCGTCTATTTTTTCATATGTTATTTTTATTTTTTTGTTTTGTTCTAATAATTTGCGGTCTTCGCTTGGCAAAGAAGTAAATTTATTTCTTAGCATAAGCGCAGCCAAAGAGAATTCTTTATTTTTATCAAATTTACATATGTCTGCGAATATTTTTACCGGGTTTTTTATTTGCCACATGCCGCGCATGCGTAATTCGGTTCTACCGCGCAAATCAACTTCTTTAACTTTTCCAAGTTCGATAGTATTTGACAGCGGAATATTATTTTCTTTTGCAATTATTTTTATTCCAGTTTGAAATTGCTTGTGAACTTTCTCGTAAGTATCTGGTGATGCGGCGTAGCATAAGCCATGGACAAAAAATAAATATTTCAATGTGCCTTTGATTGCGTGACCGACAACATAAAATATATCCTTTTCTTTCCAATTGCCACCATCTTTTGATTTGCAGTCTTTTGTTATTCTTGGATCACTGGCGTATAAGCGGTCTTTTGGTGGCGAACTATTTAATGCCAAAACGCCACCGTAATTTTCTATTTTTTTAATTTCAAAAGCGTCACCATTTTTTAGCATAATATCTGGTGGGTGGTTTTGGCTACCGCCATATGAAAATACATTATTGTGTTTTAGTCTTTTACCATCCACCGCAAAATTAAAAGTATTTGCAAAGGCATCTTTGGTAAAGTATTCTACCTGATCACCAACTGCATTAGCTCTGATTTTTGATGTAATAGCATATTTTTTTAAGTCATTCTCGCCAAACTTAACTATGTTTGCAATTGCTGAAAGTATGCTGACCATAGTTTAATAACAAATTATGAATATATAAAGTTTTCAGCACTTTGTCATATGTCCAATAAACTACAAACTCGCGCCCCCCAACTCGGCTTTTGCTCTAACGCTTGGGACTACGGCGGCACAATCTGAACGAAGTTCAGATGTGCAACAAAATTCTTTGAATTTTGCTTGCAACGCTTTTCTTGTGGCAGAAAAACTCTGCGCAAACCCTTTTATGCGATTTATTAGGGACGTTGCACTTTTGCTTGGTTCGATTTCTGATGAAACCTCACACTCCTAACACCGATTAAAAGGTTTCCCGAAACCAAATAAATAAATATAAAAAATAAAAAACCAAACTTACTTCATCGTGTGTCCGTACCAGCCGACCAGCAGCGACACCACACCGGCGATTATCCAGTTCAGTGCGCCCCCAGCAGCCCATACGTAGTTCAATAGGCCTAGGACGATAAATGCCGCGCCTATAGACCAGACTGTTGCTTGTGCCATTATGAGTTACCTCCACGTTTGTTAGGAAATCGGCTAATATAAGGCTTGTTGAAAAGATTATAGGTCATCCAGCGGGCTTCTCACCTTCTTCAGCTCGGCAGTTGAAACCTTTGTATAAATCTGTGTGGTTGAAAGGTCGGCATGCCCCAGCAATTCCTGTATCTTGCGGATGTCCACGCCAGCCTCCAGCAAATGTGTTGCGAAAGAGTGGCGCAGCATGTGCGGGTGCACGTGCTTCGAGATGCCGGCCTCGACAGCTAGCTCTGCTAAAACTTTTTGCACAAGCCTTTTTGACAGATGCCCGTCTCGTCCGGTAAAGACAAAACCTTTTCTCTCCCCAAGAAAAACCCCTGGTTTTTCTGGGCCCAGCCGAGCTTCGCTCGGCTTGGGTTTTAGAAATTTAGTCAGGTCTTTGGAAACCTTTTCAGATAAAATCATCAGCCTATCCTTTGCGCCTTTTCCGCGGCGCACCCAGCCGACTTTGTCAGCAATTTCCAAATCCTCTGTTTTCAAATTAATTAATTCCGACAATCGCAGGCCAGATGAATACAACAGCTCAATCATCAGTTTGTGCTTGAAATTTTTTGCTGCGCCCAATAATTTTTTTATTTCGTCTTTTGTCAGGACAATCGGCACAGATTTTGCGCGCTTCGGCGTTTTCACGTCGATGAACTTGCGCTGCAAAACTTC
>CAZUEL010000035.1:0-5248 GCA_964619325.1 Candidatus Woesearchaeota archaeon
CAAAGGGAAAGAGTTATAAATATACTAACACCTAATTAAGTAACATGGCCAAGCGCACAAAGTCATCGTACAACCCAGGCCAGCACCTACCATTGCTCGCCTTCACGCTGGCGGCGGCACCGCTATTCGCAACACGATTGTTGCAATTCGATAATTCCTTTGCCACATTCTTAGGCGCGATGACCGCATTCTTCGCAGTGCTGGCAATCACAACAGGCATATTTGCGCACTGGCGGCATACGGTCAAGTAGGATCATCTAATTCGCGGATACGTTTGTCTAATGTCACCTGCTATTCGGTCTAGTGTTTCTATTGATGGTACTGCCGTGCTCAAAGCATAGGCCCCACTAAAGCCTTGCAGTTTAATTACTTCGCGCCCATCTGTGGAATGCAACTCGTGAATGATGAGCACAGCGGCGTTTACTTTACCAGATTCATCAGATTTAATTTCCCATCTGCTAACAATCTTTCCTAAATCGCTTTGTCTGAGGTTATTTTCAAAGTCTAAAAGCCCGCGCAACTCATCTGAATTGATTTGCATGCCACACCTACTTGTTCTCAATCCTCGCAGCCGCAAGATCGGCTGGCGCTCTGGTCGTATTCGGCGTTGCCGAATACAACTATTTATTTTCTATGCGCGGGGCGAGAATAAAAGACATGGATAGCTTGTTCAGCGATTTGAAATCTAATCTCAGCGGGTAGTCCGAGCTGAACTGCACGCTAACAGTATCAGAAAGGGCAGCAGCGCGCGCCATCTTCTTCAAATATTCTACTGAATATGTGGACCGAACGGCATCCTTCGCACTTAACTGCAGCAGCGCATCGTTCCCCTTTGTCAGCTCGACGTGCGCCTTGCTTCCGGTGTCACCGGCGCTCATCGCAAAAACAGATTTGTCAATTTCAAACGAGACTGCATCGCCGCCGAATGAAACGTCATCTATATAATCACGGAACTCCGCGGCGTTCACTTCCGCCAGCGCCATGAACTCCAACGCGGGCACTTTCCTCTCCTTTGCCTCTCTTTCTAGCAGTGGGATGTAAAATCTCTTTGTGGATTTGCTGAGCACAGTCAGTTTTAACTTGTTTTTCTCCACGGTCATGGCGATTGCATCGGTCGGCTTCGCCCGCTTGATCGCTTGTTTCAATGCTTCAAGATTGACTGTAATGTCCTCGCCTGCTTCAACCTGATATTCTGTAAACGCGGACGGCAGGACATGCAGCACCACCATTGAAATGTTTGCAGGGTCCATCGCCACTAATTTCAGGCCGTCCTTCTGCACGCTCAGCGTTGCTTCTGTGATAAAATCCGAGAGAATGGACACGGTCCCGTTTAGAATGCGCGGCTCTGCTAGTTTTAGGCTGAACATACGGCAGTGCAATTGATTAAATTTAAATTGATTGTTAAAGTAGAGTATACATATAAATTCATATGTATAGTATGATATTGCGATTCCGCCAGTGGCGGCCTTTCCGCTCCAACGCTTTTGCTTAGAGTGGTGGGGAAAGGGTTGGAATTATATATACTTATCAATCTGGTCTTTATTCCAGCCGCCGTTTATCAGTGCGGCCTTTATCTGCTCGTCCGTGAAATCTTTGGAGCGGGCATCTTTTATATAATCTTTTAGCCCTTTTTCCTGTTCCGGATTTAGCTTCTTCTCTTTCGCGAGCCTGCCTAGTTGCTCGATATCTTTTGCTGTCTCTTCCATCGCGGTTTCCACGTCATTTTCTGACCAGCCCTTTTCCCGCAGTGCTTCCCGTACGCTTCTAGCTGGCCTGCCCTCTGCTACCGATGAGCTTATGAAACTCTTGCTAACTTCCGGCGTTGTTTCTTCAGGCATGCCGACGCCGAATGATTCCGCATCTGCCATAACATTAGCTTTCATCCTGCTCCTTACAAACCATAAGCTGCCGCCGAGCATAGCAGCAACCAAGGCAACTACGCCGCCCAGTAATGTTGTGTTTGTCCTCCTTTCTTCCGTGGCTACTGGCTGGCCTGTTGAGACCTCGCTAATTATTTGAACCTCCCGCGGCGGCGCAGCGGGCGGTAATTGCGGTGCGACCTCCTCTTCCGGTGGCGCAGCGCCTACTGCTTGTTCGATTATAGATGCAGGTCTTGCAGATGGGCAGCCCTCATTTACTTTGCCATCGCAGTTGTCGTCTATTTTATTATAACACGCCTCCTTTGCGTCAGGATTTACTCTTGCACTATTATCGTCACAATCACCATCGTCTGGCGTAAATTCATCCTTGTCTTTGTCAGATTCTGCTGCGGCCAGCTTGCCATCGCAGTTGTCGTCTATTTTATTTATCTCCTCACTCGCTTTCCTCTGGCTCTTGACCTCTTTCAAAGTCATGCCACTGCACGCACAAAGTGTTTCTTCTGAATCCACACTGCCACTAACATCATCTATGACCCCATTGCAATCATTGTCAACACCGTCACAAAGCTCTGACGCGCCTGGGTACGTTACTTTAGCACTATCATCGCAATCGAATTGCTCTGGCGCGTAGACATCTTTGCACGCAGTCTGGTTCCCAACAAATGTATCGCCGTCCTTGTCGAAGTTTTCGTCCACCTTGCTATCACAGTCATTGTCGAGCAGATCGCACGTTTCTTTTACCGCGTTAGCCTGTGTAGAACAAGCACCCCATTCAGAATAAGCACCATTCTTGCAATCCCGAGTTTGTGTTCCGCCCTTACAAATGCCTACTCCACACGTCCTTGTTTCTGTGCGATCTAAACCACAATCGCCCTTGTCTGTGCAAACCGTCTGCGCACCAATAACCTGAGTTTCATCCGCATTGTACACTGGTACGACATCCGTCAAACCATCACAATCATTGTCCAAACTATCGCATGTCTCTGTGCTTGGCACGACTTCACCAACACAGGAACCCAATACGAAGTTCTGCCCGCACGTCTGCCTGCCAAGCTGGCAAGCACCTATGGTTTCGGTACCCTGCGGACCGGAGTAACAAACCCGTATTCTGCCGGGCACTGCACACGCAACTTCTAGGGTGCAGGTTGCAGAGCAGCCATCTCCATTCTCGTTGTTTCCGTCATCGCATTGCTCGCCCGCAGCGAGATTTTTGTAGCTATCACCACATTCAACAAACGTACATTTCTCTGTGCCGGCGCCCGAACTATCACAACTGACAGTGTCTGAGAGCCCAACATCGCATTGTTCGGCACCCTCTTTTAGTTTGTTGCCGCACAATGGGCCAGCCTCGCGTGTACAAGTCGCAGAACAACCATCTCCATTAATCACGTTACCATCATCACACTCTTCACCGCGCTCAACTATTTTATTGCCACAGGCTGGCGTGATGCCACCACCTTCATCAGTTGCAGTCTGAACGCAAGTATTTGTATTTGGATCTATTTGGTAACCTGATGCACAAGTCCAAGCATTATTTGTGCAGGAATCTCCAGCTCTTGTCCCGTAACAAGTATCACTACACTGCTGGTAGCCAGACTGACATGTGAAGCTACATTGCATGCTTGGCACGCCGCCGTTCGCCCCACCGAGCACCAGATTACAAGTTGGATCTGCGAATTTTTTGCTGAATCCCGCAGTGCAGTCAATCGGCTTCTTCGTTACTGAATCCTGGCCACATTTACTCTTTGTTGTGCACGCGCCACCTTCAAACTCTGGTACATCTGTGGCAGGCCTGCCCTCGTCAATCAAACTATCACAGTCATTATCCACGCCATCACAAACCTCTGTGGCGGGGGTGCAACCGTTGCCAGTTACAGTCTGGACGCAAGTATTTGTATTTGGATCTATTTGGTAACCTGATGCACAAGTCCAAGCATTATTTGTGCAGGAGTCGCCGGTCCTTGCTTTGTAGCATGTGTCACCGCACTGTTGGTAGCCTGACTGGCATGTGAAGCTACACGTATAACTCGGATCTGTACCCTTACCGCCAAGAGATATGCCTCCACTACCTACAGAGAATTTACAAGTTGGGTCTGCGAATTTTTTGCTGAAGCCAGACGAACATGAAGTTCCGAAGGCACCGCAGTTTTCCACGGTGCTGCATGAGCCACCCGCAAATGGAACAATCGCACCTTCTGGCTTTGCATCATCTACTAAATTATCACAATCATTATCTACTCCATCGCACGTTGTTTCTTCACCGCAATATGTGTTGCTGGATAAATCGCATGAATTATGCGGAGCGTTGGTGTCTTTTTTATTGCCGCAACCGTCTGTTGAGTCGCAATTGTTGTAATAGTAACCTACACATGTACCTATGGTTCCTCCCGCAGTACAAGTAGATGGCGAGCCCGAACAGGTGTAGCCTGCCTCGACTGCGCAAGCCGCGCTGCACCCATCTCCACTTACTGTGTTACCATCGTCGCATGCCTCCGCACCAGCTACTGCGCCATCACCGCAAGAAGCAATTGGAATTATGTCCGAACAAGTCTGGGATTCGGTTTTAGTGCTAGCCTGATCGGGGCAATTAGTTTGGGTACATGTCCTGCTCTGTGTGCCCACAGAACAAGCGGACCACTCACCACACTGCCAGCTTGGAACACAACCTATTCCTATCACGCTAGTTTTACATTGGCCACTAACACAGGTCTTGCCAGACGCGCAATTTGTATCTATCGCACACTCTGGCTTGCATCTTATTGCATCAATGGTATAGCTGGCAGGCACCGGCGGATCCGCAGAATATTGAATCGGCGTTGCTATCGGGTCCCATTTGTATGTTTGATACGACACATAACTAAGGTCAGCCACATTTGGATTCACTAAAACTTCACAGGCTGGCTCTGTTGCAGTGGTTGCATAGCCGTTTTTCTGGCAGAACGCATCTGCCGCTGCCTTTGGATTGACAGAATTATCAATCAACGAACTGGGCAAAACTACCTCACAGGGCTGCCACTCTGGCTGGCCATGTGGCCCAAGAAATGTATTTCCGCCCAAATCTGTAAAAATTAATTTTTCTGTTGCAACGCGTGCACCACAGTCGTATGCACAACTGCTCTCCTCGCCGCCATCGCATATGCTATCTCCACAAATTATTATCGGAGTTATTATCGGCTTAACTTCAAAGAATTTTGCTGTCCTGGCCTGCGGCAGATAGAATGCCAGCGCGAGGACTGCAACAACCATTATTACAATGGCGATGGGTAGAACCAGCTTGCTAAATTTAGTGGCATTCCTCTTGTTAGCCATTACTACCTCACACTTCCAATTGAAACTAGGGAAAACAATATATATAAGTCTTTAGGTTT
>CAZUEL010000036.1:0-5076 GCA_964619325.1 Candidatus Woesearchaeota archaeon
GCTCTTTCGGAAAGGACCGGTTCAAATCAGAAAACAAGTGGGACTCGCCGCAGGAGATTGTTGACGCATCAATCGAAGCCCAGAGAAAATTATTGTATGGTTTTGGCGGTAACAAAAAAACTTCAAAACAAGTTTTGAAGGAAGCACTAGAGCCGTCCCATTTTGCGATCTCGCTGGATGGCGAGCCAACGCTCTACCCAAATATTGTTGAACTCATAAAAGAAATAAAAGATCGAGGCATGACTGCATTTTTAGTTACCAACGGAACATCGCCGCACAAATTAAAAGAGATGCTGGATAAAAATATTGTGCCAACTAATTTATATGTTTCTGTCTACGGGCCGGATGAAGAAACATTCTACAAAGGCACGCACAGCTTTGTCAAGGGTGTGTGGCCCAAAGTTATGGAATCATTAAACCTGTTTCCTGCTTTCAGTGAGAAGGGCTGCAGGACTGTCTTCAGGATCACCTGTGTGAAGGGCCTGACTATGCAGAAGCCAGAGCTTTATGCAGAGATGATAAAAAACACGAAACCTACTTTCTTTGAGCTAAAGGGATACTCCTGGCTCGGCGAATCTAGAGACCGACTGAAACTGGATGCAGTCCCGCAGATGAAAGAGCTAGAGGAGTTCGGCCAGGAGATTGCCAGCCGGACAGGCTACATAATCAAAGCGCGCGACCACATAAGCCGCGTTATCGTAGCAGTCCGCGATGAACAAACTTGGAAGTGGAACGTCGACAAAATCAAAAAACAAGATAGAATATTTGCAGAAGCTAAAAACAGATAGCCTTTTAAACGGTCTCAAAGCCCTTCATTGAAATAACAAAGACCATTTGCCAAACCTGGCAGGTTTTTGAATCATAATCACGAGTGATTACAATGGCAATAATTCGAACAAGCATACAGGTCTGCCCGATCTGCCAGTCAGAGAACTTGGTTCCATGGGCCGGCGGCATCTCAGGCGAGATGCTATGCAAGGACTGCGGCTACCACGGCACGTTTATCATAGAAAAAAGTGTTGACGGCGGCGAAGACAGAATGGCCGGCCTCGGCCAGAAGAAAGAGGCCCCAGAAGAGAAGCCAGTAAAAAAAGTTATAAAACACACAAAAGTTAAGGGCAAGCACAAATAAAATGCAACCAGTAAAAGATTTCAATTTTAGTAAGAAATTATCTGCAAGTGATTTGCTAAATCAGTTTGGTGAGGCTGGCGGGTTTACTGCAAAAAAAGTCGCTGTTGGCTTAGAGATTTTTGAAGCGATGATTAAAGAAAAAGGTTGCGTTAAATTCCTTTCGTTCCCCGCAGACATCTGCGCAACCGGAACGCGGGGCGCGATTATTCATCTAGTAAAAAATAAGTTAGTAGATGTTATAGTAACAACCTGCGGCACGCTGGACCACGATATTTCAAGAAGTGCGGGTCCCTACTTCCACGGCGATTTCAGGCTGGATGATGCAGAGCTGCACAAGAAAGGCTTCCACAGGCTTGGAAATGTGTTAATTAAGCAGGAGAAGCACGGGCCGGCAATCGAGGATTTCGTCCGCCCTATTTTGAACGAGTTGTTTAAGTCTGGCGTGAAAAGTATTTCTACAAAAGATTTATGTGCAAAACTCGGAGAGAACTTGAAGGATGATACAATTTTGTACTGGGCTTGGAAAAACAAAATACCTATTTTCATCCCAGGCATAACAGATGGCGCGGTCGGCTCACAGTTATGGCAGTTCTCACAGAACCACGATTTCAAGGTTGACGTTCTGGCAGATGAAAAAGAAATCGCAAAAATAATATTTGAGGCGAAAAAAGCAGGGGCGTTGATGCTAGGCGGAGGCATTTCAAAACACCATGTCATCTGGTGGAACCAGTTCCGCGATGGGCTGGACTACGCAGTCCAGATTTCAACAGCACCAGAGTGGGACGGCTCGCTCTCCGGTGCGCAGACTCGCGAGGCCATCTCGTGGGGCAAGCTAAAGGCAAAAGCAAAGCATATTACGATTGAAGGCGATGTTACTGTTATCCTACCGCTGATGGTTGCAGCGTTATCAGAAAGATTATAAATCCAGAATACTTGTTTAATTTATGGCTGCTGAATCAGTATTAGTCTTACATCACAAAGAGGCGTCAGAATTAGTTAGAAAGGTATACGATTCTTTAAATAGACATAACATTTGCCCAAGATGCAGGCAAAAGAAAGAGTTTGTCCGGGTGGACTTCGCTGGCAACAGAATCACAGCAAAAAACATCTGCGGCGTGTGCAGGAGATAAAAATGGCAGAAACATTATCACGAAGTGAAGTTGGCGCTGATAAGAGAGCGAGGCTGGCCTGCCCGAAGTGTGGCTCTGCTGCGTGGGGCGCGACACGGACAAAGGTGCCAATATCTCAGGATTATAAAATCTACACGCGCGCAAAGTGCCTGCAATGTGGCGCGGAGTTTGATTTGGTGGAGCCACAAGCATGACAGAATACAAACAAGCAATCATACTCCGAATTGACGTTGGAATGAGCAAGGGCAAGCTCGCAGCACAGGCAGCACACGCCTCACTGGACGCCGCATTGAAAGCAATGCAGCGCGACAGAGTATTCAAGGATAATTTATTTGAGCGGTGGCGCAAGGAAGGCGCGAAGAAGGTTGTGCTAAAAGTCGAATCCGAAGAAGCATTAAGAAAACTGCGAGATAAGGCAACGCAGGCAAACCTAGTCAACGCGCTAATCAAGGATGCTGGCCTGACAGAGGTGCCAGCTGGCACCGTGACAGCACTGGCGATCGGGCCTGACGAAGAGAAAAAAATTGACAAAATTACAAAGGATTTGAATATGCTTTAATTAGTTTTAGCCATAAGCTTCGCCTTCTTCACGGCATAAACTCCAGAATCCCCATGCCACAGTGTTTCAGCTTCTTCAATAACTAATTTCTTCTTGAAAATTGGCCCATCAGTAACAAGGGTTTCATACTCGCCGCCCTCGCCGGAGATATGTATCTTAAACTTTTGATTGAGCTCTTTTAGTTCCCGTAGCGCCGCAGAATCGAATTGCCTGCCTAGCCACTTCTCGGTCAGCCCGTGTGCAGCAACGCCAGCAAAGATAGCCTCAAAACCGGCCTTTAGGAATTCGGAAATGTATTCCTCTGGCTCGCGATGCCAGAGCGGACAAACAGACTCCAAGCCAAGCTCTTCACAGATTTTTGCGATTCTCTGCCGCTGGTACTCAGAGGCGACCGCGCCTGAAACAACGCCTTCGATTTTGTATTTTTCTTTTGCCTCAAGAATTGCCGCTCTCAAATCTGCAAGCTCCGCTTCCTTAACACCCGCAGTTTTGCGGAAAATCAGCGGAATGCCCAGCGCCTTGGCCTGCAACCTTACCAAATCAATATTTGGGATGTGGAACATATAAGATGCCTGATTTTTGGATTTCATAGAAACCAAAACCGCTACTTTATAGCCCTGCTGGCCTACCTTGTACATCGAGTACGTGCTGTCCTTGCCACCAGAATAAAGTGATGCGAGTTTCATAATTAAGATTTACTTTAACGCGAAGCTCCGCTTCGCGGACTTGCTGATGCAAGTTTAGCAACCAGCTTTGCCTTTTTCACGATGTAAAACCCAGAATCTCCCGACCAAACTTTTTCTGCGTCTTTTATCTCAAGCCTTTTCTTGAAAATCGGCCCATCAACGACAATTGTTTTGAACTCGCCACCCTCACCTGAAATGTGCACACCGAATTTGTGGTGTAATTGTTTGAGTTCTTGGATAGCCTGCAGGTCCAGCTTGCGGCCGAGCCAGTTGGGCGTGAAACCCGAACCAGTGCAAGCTATTATAATAACTTCGAACCCTTCACGCACCATCTCCGTTAGGTATCTTTCAGGGTCAAGATGCCATAGCGGCGCAGCAGTTTTCAGGCCGAGATCTGCACAAATTGCTTCTATTTTATAACGCAATTGCTCTGAGGAAACTGCGCCAAAAACCAAGCCCGTAATTTTGTATTTGCGGATTGCTTCTTGCAGTGCCAACCTTATATCTGTCAAGTCTTTCTCTTTCACACCCTCAGTGAGCCTGAAAATCTGCGGGATGTTGATCGCCTTTGCCTGCAACTTGGCAAAATTTATATTTGGTACATGGTACATTACAGATGCAGGGTTCTTAGACTTCAGCGTCACGAGGACTGATACCTGCCTGCCCTGCTCCATCGCCCGATGGATTGCGAACGTGCTGTCCTTGCCTCCGCTGAACAGGGCTGCGAATTTCTGAGATTCTGCCATAGCTATATCGTAAAAACAATACTATTAAAGTTTTGCTATTAGTCAAAAACGCAACTGTTTTATATGGCCCAACTAGAGCGATTAAAATGCTAGGCGATCTTACAATCGTTTCTGGGCTGTCTGTCATTCTGCCCGCCATAATAATTACCTTGTTAGCAAAGGGCGGCAAAAACCGCGAGATACTAAAGTACTGCCTGGTGGGCATACTTGTTGCTGCGATAGATTTTGTAATAGAATATTTGGGCACTGGTTCTGGTGCATGGGTTTATCATGAATCACTTTATTTCATTTTAGGCCGCATACCACTAGAACTGCCTCTGCTATTTTTCTCAGCGGGCATCGTTGCAAGATTCATTTTTGACAACATACGCAACATAAAACTACCTGTTAAATCCAATGCCATTTTTTATGTAGCCATACTGGCAGCAGCGATATTTTACGCGCGACTAGCGTACCAAGGCAATTTTTCTTCAGAATTGAATGTTGTTTTAGCAATACTAATCGGCCTCTGGGGGTTGGCGAACATATCAACCATCAATCGCGATGCCTCTATAGTCCTCGCAACAATCGCCGCACTGGCGGACTGGACAGCCGAAACTGTAATCATTAGCACAGGCGGCTATACTTATCAAACTGGATTTTCATTAATAATTCCATTAATTTACGGCCTATACACTCTTGGACTGCTCGCCATAATGGAGCAGCTGCACAGGCTTGATGCATTTTTGGACAGTCGCACGGTCAGAAACCTACTGAGACTATTTGGAATCTACCGCGAAATTTATGTACGTAAGTTTGAGGAAGCCCGCGAAAATATAAGTAA
>CAZUEL010000037.1:0-5046 GCA_964619325.1 Candidatus Woesearchaeota archaeon
CCAACACCATCAATCAAATCACCCATCACAAAAACATATTTCGTCTTGCGGGCGATGTCCTTCATCTGTTCGTCGCCATAATCACCTTTGAGCCACTCAATGAATTTACTAAACTCTTTTGGCAGGAACATGTTTGAGCCAGAGTGGATGTCTCCCGTGAATACTGCGTACGCCTCATCCGGCGACGTCGGCCTGGTGTGCGCAGGAATGTCCGGCCAGATAATATCGTCTATGAAAAAGACACCCTTGCCAGCCGAGCCTTTGAATGCGAGCACCTCATCCGGCGCGATGAAAGAGAGCTTTGGCACGAGGTCCTCCTTTTTTACAGACGCGATCGCGGTAATTTTTCCAGTCAAGTCCTCGAGCGCCAGTTTTAATGTTCCCGTCGGCAGCCGTTGTATATCTGTAACAATCGCAACAATCGTTGTTTTGCCAGACATTGCAGAAAGTTTTGAAATCGAGATCGCGCCCTCGGTTTCCTGCCGATTAATTAATATGTTTTTGATATGATTGTAGCGGTTGCGGAAGTAGGTTACAAAGTCATCTACCTTAACTTTCTTCGGCTTCCACTGGAATTGCTGCAGAATTTCAACTGAGGAACCTTTCTCTTCTATTTTGACGCGCTTCTCGCTGGGTTGCAGGGCATAGAGCTCATGGTCGCCAGTCAATTTTCCCGGCGATGTCAACTCTCGGACTAGCTCAGCCGTTGGCAGCTGGCCCAACTTTATCAAGTGTTGGATTGCTTCCCTATTGTCCATTTACAAATTCGCCGGAGGATTTAGCAGACTATGCTAAACTTAAAAAAACTTGTATCACAAAACAAACTAGTCAAACGCTGTTAAGTGTTACTTGCTTTGTCTCAACCGGTACTTGTACTGCAGTCCCGTTGGCTGGCAACTCCTTGTCGCGATTGAAACAAATGTTATAGAAATCGCAGTATTTACACTGCCAGCCAACCTCACGCTGCGGCGGCATCTTCTTTCGTAGGGCGTTTGTTAAAATTGCGGCGCGACCCTCCAGATACGGCAGGATATTTCGTTTCGGAACTTCAAACACCTTGATTTTCTGCAAGCTCAGATAAATTATTTTGATTTTGTCTATCGTTGCCTGCTGCTCTGGCGTTAGCATCGAGTAATATCCCTGAACCTGCAACGTGTGGTGCGTCTGCGGCGTATCAGGAATTGTCTGCGTTGTCTTGAACTCGTATAGCGTGTCGCCGTGTTTAGCATCAATAAAACCAATCACATCAAATTGTGGGAACTCTGTCTTGACAAAAATTTCTTTTTCCTTTTTATCTTCTAATGTTTGTGTGATGAACTCGTGAATAGCATGGCCGCGGGAAAATATCCAGAGTTTTTCTAAATCTAAAATTTCTTCCTCGGTCAGCTTGTAGTAAGATTGACGGATGCAATCCACAACAAGCGTGCCAACACCAAAGGCCGGCTTCTCTTTCGGTGTTCTTACTCTATCTTTGCCAACGAGAAGTGAGTGAAGAATCGGCTTCGGCACATCCACTAGACAACTTGGACACTCGCGGGCCTGCGCGATGTCATGCAACTCTCCAGTCTTACACCTAATCTTCATCCAAACCAGCTCTTCAGCTCTACTTGCTTTGTTAAATCTTTCCCGAATATTATTTCAATCCTCTGCTGCAACAACAATAGAGATTGTCGCATATACGGCGGGCAGAGCTTCGCGAGCTCCATGGATGCTTCCAGATATTTTTTTATCGAACCCTCTGCAATCGTAAATACCAGCCGTCCGGATTTACAACTCAAGCAAGTCCCTGAGATTGGTGGCCTGCGGTATTTCGCGTTGCAAGTGATGCAGCGGAACTCCTGCTGCGTAAATCCCCTCAAATTTCCCTTGATGTCGCGGATGAAATGCCTATCTATTACTAGTTTTGCAACGCCATCAAGATCGACCGCGCGGATTTTTGTCGCGAGCTCCATCTGGCCAGTTAGCTTCTCAACCATCGTTGGGATAGATTTGTACGCGGAGTAGCGGACTCCGGAATTCATGTCTGAAACTTCGTGTGTATACTTCAGGCCTTCGTACTGCTCGGGCTTGCCAAGCCTGCTCTTCACCTGCTCTATTTTAACTTCCCATGGCCACTTCAGATCAAGCGCGGCCTGGTAGAATTCAAGTTGATATTTCGGCGCGATGTCTAAACCAAAAACTTCTGTGTCGAGCTCGGGCGGGTCTATGATTGTTGATAGAACTAGTGGTGCATCCATACTCCTGCCACCGCGAATGTCCGGCAGATATTGCCGCGAGAAATTGAGGAACGCATCCATAGCGAGCATGACACATGTTTCATCACCATCAAAATTCCTTCTCTGCGCTGCATGCCAGTATGGGTGTGCGAACGCGCCCTGCGTTTTGGAGAAGCCGATGATTCTGCCAATCACTCCGCTGGATGTGTGCGGTGCCAGCCCAATTACAAGCTGGCCAACCAGGTCCTCTTTCTTCCGGATGTTGTAATATTTTTTAATTCTATAAAACTTTTCCAGCTCGTCATCGATGAAATTACAAATTCTTGTCATCGCATTATCTGCCAGCTCATCGTCTGACTCTGGACAGCTTGGCAGGACGACATCCTGCACAAGAAGCTCAACAACCTGATTTTCATTTACTAGTGGCTGGCCATCTTTGTCATACTCATATCCTAACTCCTTCAATTTCTGAATCGATGTGCCAATCTCCTTTGGCTTGAAATGTGTGAAACCCATCTCAGTCATATCATAACGTATCGTGCCGTCCTTGTTGACCGCAAGCCCGTGCTTCGCCCGCAGCATCCCTTTTGCCAAATTCTCAAGCAGGTGATCTTTGTTCCATGTTCCTCTAACTCCCTTGACGAGTATTGGGGCCTGCGTTTCGTTAACGTGTTTCAATGCTTTGTCAAAATAATGGGTGAGATTTATTTTTCTGCGCTCAAACGCGACTGTGTTCGTGTGGCATTTCTGCAGTTTTGTCCGCTTCTTGCACATCGGGCAGACATACCACTTCTCGGTTGGCTTGCCGCAGTCCTCGCAACTCGGGTAGAGGGTCTGCTTGTTGCACGTGGTGCACTCGAAAATCGGAAAGTCTGCTGTGACTGACTGGACTTCCAGCGCCTCCTGAAAACTTCTTAGCCTGCCGCCCTCTTTTCCGACGGGGAATAACACAACTGGCGTGCCCTTCAGCTTACGGAGCTTTGCCTTTTCTGGCCGGCCCATCCTCGTGCCGATGAACGTACCAGACTTATCTCGAATTAAGATTGGTGAGATCGAGTTTATGCACTCAAGGCCATTATTGCCAGAGAAACTATCTTTAGCAAATAAATATTTCAAGATTACCGCATCGTCGTCCTGCAGAATAATTTCGTTGTTGGCTAAGTCATGCTCTGTGCCAATAGTTTCGAGCGCGGGTTTTACGCCTTCGGTGTTTAACATCTTGTTGCCCCGCATGGTTTTTACCGCAGAAAAAAGTTTTGCAAACTGTTCGTTAGTAATTTGATTCCAATAGTAAACGAACTCAGGGTGTAGTGGAATCTTTAACTGTTCTGACAGTTGAATCGCCGCCTTCGAATCAATTTGACTGTGTTGTTTTATTATTTGCAAAAATTCTGGTTTATTTAACTCTGTGATCGCTTTTTCCGCTTCGCGCTCCCACCACTCCTCGCAGTAGCCGGCTGGCACAAGCTTCTGTCCGTTCTCCGAGAAATCACCATAGGTTATTAATAGGTCGCCGAGATAGATGATGCTTGCAATTTTGTTTTTAACTTTGTTGGCCAGCTCCTCAGTTTGAATTTTCTTTACTGAACCATCTTCGAGCAGCACGATCGGGCCGTCAATCGAATCGCACACTGAAAAGACAGTGGCCTTGCCCGGCCTCTCTGTCTTGACTTGCGTGCCGGTTGCCAAATAATCTTTCAAAATACGCATTGTTGCGGGGTGGATTGCAGTAGATGCAAAGCCAGTCAATCTTGATCTGCCATACCTCAACCTGAAGCCGCCCGGCCTCATCGGGTAGCCGAACACTGGCCGGCCTGCAACCAAATCGTGCAGGTAAGAGTCAACTGGGACAACGCCTTTTACATCTTCCACCTTTTGAGAGACAGAGTGGATTCGTTGTTTCATCGCCACGAATTCTTTCAGCCAGTTCCACTCCTCGAAACCAAACTCCTTGCCCCATTTTGAAAGTTGTTTCCAGACTTTTTCTGCTTTCAGGCTCGGGCCCTCGGTCATTACGAGCGCCATGCCCCCCCTTATTTGATCTGTCTCAACGCGTTCCATGTGCTTGCACTGCGAGACTTCGTACTTTTCTGTTGGGTCGCCGGTCATCTCCACGCCGATGTTGCGGACCATAAATTCCAGCTCTTCTGGCGTGGGCACGTACTGACGGTGCATAACCTTTGTGCAGTAATCGTCAATCTCTACCTGATAGCGCTTGACCTCTTCGTCAGTTGGGTCGTACCGGTCTATGCCAATTTTTTTTCTTAGGTAATCTGCAATCATAACTGCACATGCAGATGCAGTACCGCCAGCACCGCGCACTGGGCCTGCAAAGTAGAGTGCAATATAATCTTTTCCATCTTTTCTTTTTTTGAATTTTATTTCCACAAGTCCTTCGAGTGGTGCAGACACCGCACCGGATGTTAGGTATGCAAAACCGATTCTAATTCCAACTTCGATTGCTTCCCTCAAATCTTTGAACTTGCAGAATTTTTCCCTTGCGACTTCTTCTGAAACGGTCAGGGCGACGCGCCAGTCCCCCGGGCCGTACTGCTTCTCCAGCTCATCAATTCTTTGGGAGATGCCGGAGCCCTTGATTTGCGTTGCCACGCTTGCAATCAGTGCTTCAACTCTTTCTGCCACATTCGCAGCGAGTGGGATGTCCACAAATGATTCTGGATCGAGATGCTTTGCTCTGGCGGCCTGGGCGACTTCATATAATTTTGAAACTTCTTTTTGTAAGGAGTCAAAATATTTCTGAATTCGCGGGGAACAGACTGGCATGCCAGTCTGCGGGAGCCTGAATATTTAAGAAATCGTTTGTTCGGAT
>CAZUEL010000038.1:0-4319 GCA_964619325.1 Candidatus Woesearchaeota archaeon
CTTTAAGTTTCAGTCTTGCGGCCGTACTCCCCAGGCGGCGAGCTTAACGCCTTCGCTACGGCACCACGCATTCTCGAAGAATGCGTCGCACCAGGCTGGCAGGGTTTACGGCTAGGACTAACTGGGTATTTAGGATCTACTGGAAAAAAGTGCATTGAGCGCAGCGAAATGCGCTGCGTCTTTTCTTTTTCCCAGGTGTTTTTCTTTTCCGCAAAGAAAAGAAAAAGACCTATCTAATCCAGGTTGCTCCCCTAGCTTTCATCCCTCACCGTCAGATCAGTTATAGCAGACTGCCTTCGCCATTGGTGGTCCTCTTGAGATTAAAACATTTTACCGCTCCCTCAAGAATACCGTCTGCTTCTCCCTGTCCCTAGCCTGCCAGTATCTCCTGCACGCCCGACAATTAAGTTGCCGGATATCTTGTGTTGGTACGAGGATATGTTTCGCTCGCGCGCAACATTTCACAGAAGACTTAGCAGGCCGGCTACGGATGCTTTAGGCCCAATAAACGTGAACACCACTTGTGGCGCCGGGATTACCGCGGCGGCTGGCACCGGTCTTGCCCACCACTTATTCGCCAAGCTATTAAGACTTGGCAAAAGCTATGACTTAGAGCCATAGCACGTGGGGTCCCCTCGTCACGCTTGCGCGCATTGCGAAGGATTCGTCCCTGCTGCATCCCGTAGGACTGGGACCCTTGTCTCAGTGTCCCTCTGGAGGCTTAAACTCTCATTCCCCCTACAGATCTCTGGTTTGGTGGGCTTGTAATACGCTTGCGGATTACAATCCGCAAAATTTATTTTGCGTCACATTACCCCACCAACTGCCTAATCTGCCGCCAACTCATCCTAAGGCCTTGCGTTTCAAAGAAAGAACGTTCCAGTATCTTTCTCTCATTCAGTTTTAGCCTCACTTTCGCGAAGTTGTCCCGAACCTTAGGTTAGATTGTTGACGTGTTACTCAGCCTTCCGCCACCCTTTCGAGTTGACTTGCATGGCTTATTCGAACCCCACTAGCAGTGTTCTCCCGCAGAATCGACGGGAATTATGAACTACTAATGTTATTATGACCGCTATTATTTTGTAGTCGTTTACTGTACGACCGCGACCTACTTTTTACCATCCATCATACCAATTAGCGTAAAGTTGGTACTCATTCAGCCGCAAAATCGGCTGGCGCTTTCAGCGAGTACGGTCTTCGACCGTACGCACTTAACTGCGACTTGCACCCCAATACGGAAATTCGCAAGCGAACTGTTGTTCGCTGCGCCTCGCCGCTTTCGCGGCTCTGGTTTGCCCTAAGCATTGGGGCCCCATATATCACCGAACATAGTTCAGGATGAGCGTGATTATTTTATCTGTGAGTTGATGTTGCCAATCAACGAGAAAGCGAATCATTCAAGCGTCCTTCGCCTTAAGTGCAAGTGCATTTGCAAGATTAAAAACCGATGCGAGGCGTTTATAAAGGTTTCGCTGACGCTTCAGCGAGACCTTTATCCCGCGAATCGCTGTTCGCGATATAAAGGTTTTGGTGCGCCAGCGATTCAAAAAATATTCTTCTAACCATGATGGTAACGGATAGACTTTCAAAGCATATTATTTTAAATCCGCTACAAATTTATCAACTGTGCCTTCTTTTGTAGCCCAAGAAGTAACTAATCGGATTGCCGATTTTTTCTTATCGATCTTTTTCCAAACATAAAATCCGTATTTCTTGTTAAGTTTTTTGATTAATTTGTTTGGGAGAATTGGGAAAATTTGATTTGAAGAAGGTTTAGTTAAAAAATCATAGCCGCGTTTCTCAATGGCTTTGGCAAGTTTCAAAGCCATTGAATTTGCATGTTTTCCAAGTTCAAAAAATAAGTTTCCTCTAAAAAGTTCTAAAAACTGAATTCCGAAAATCCTTCCTTTCGCGAGCAGCGCCCCTTTCTGCTTCAAATGAAACCTAAAATTTTCTTTTAACCCATCGTTGTTTATGACAATTGCTTCACCGAGCAAAGCCCCGTTTTTTGTTCCGCCAATATAAAAAACATCAACAAGCTTTGATAACTCTGATAAAGTAAGATCGTTTTGCTCAGATGTCAAAGCTGAACCAAGACGTGCGCCATCAAGATATAAAAATAAGCCATTCTGTTTGCAAAATTTTGATAATTCCTGAAGTTCTTTTTTAGTATATACACTTCCGATTTCAGTTGAATTTGAAATAAAGACTGTTTTTGGTTTCACCATGTGTTCGTCCGTATGAAAATCAAGAACTAATTTTATATCTTTTGGCTTTAATTTTCCATCTTTTGTTTCAATCGTATTTATTTTATGCCCTGTTGCTTCAATTGCCCCAGCTTCGTGGACGGCGATGTGGCTAGTGTTAGCTGCAATAACTGATTCGTACGGTTTCAACATTGATGAAATAATAATTAAATTCGCTTGTGTTCCACCAGATACGAAATAAATGCTTGCCTTGGGGTTACCGATTTTCTTACGGATTGTTTTTGCTGCTTCATTACAATAACTATCTTCTCCGTATCCTGTTTCTTGAAGTAGATTTGTTTGATTTAAGGCTTCTAAAATTCTTTGATGTGCGCCTTCGCCGTAATCATTTTTAAAATTGTATTGAGCCATAATTTGGCATTAAGGCATAACGTTTATAAGTTTATTCATTTTGAACTTACTCCGCTACGACCTCGCTACAATTTAATAAGCGAGTAGAGTTAGAACTGTAATATTTTCCTAATGTACGCTAGGTGCTGGCACGCTAGCAGCACCTGCTGTCCGCGGATCAGCATACTGCCAAACTGAAAAATTTACGTTGCAATAAAATTGGCCACTTTTATTAAATGTTAATGGGACAGCAACTAATCGCATAGGAGTTTCTGCTTGCGACAGACGCTCCGCAGCCACACTCAAAGTGTCAATCAGAAATTGCGACCTACCCCTTGCTATTCTCTCTGCCCAATTTTTAACAGCGTTCATAGTTTCTAGTGAAGCCTTATCAAAAATACGCGCCCCCGCCAAGCCCATATTAAGAGCAACATAATAATCATCTAGCGCCACCAATATTTGTTCAGGAAGCAAAGTCTTAACATATCTCCAACCAGTTTCTTCCAAATTTCTCAAGAGTCCTTGCAAATCAGATACCATGCTAATATTTCTATATTGGTATTTAAAAAGCTTTCGGTAATTACTTTTAACAAAATTAGTGCAGGGAGGAGGACTTTCGTTTTTGTTTCGAACCTCCGAAGGCACTAAGCCAATCGCTTTCTGCGCCGAGCACCCAGAGTTTTATGCAATCGCAGACCGCATAGCTTTCTCTTTAGATGCCCGGGAGCGTTTCTCTTTCGCAACCAAAGAAAAATGCCGAAGCATTTTTCTTGGCCAAGCCGAATTTCATTCGGCTCTGGAGAGAAAAGCTACCGCTTGAGGCGATCACGTTTGACCACTTCGCTACCCCTGCATACAAATATTGATTTAGTATAATTTATAAACTTAAACCCGCACTCCTAAAAATGGCCACCCAGATTCACGGCAGTCACCACCAGCTGCCAAGGCAGTTGACTGCCCTTATTGCACTTGTCTTAATTGTGTTTTTAGTTGGCATAGCCGGCTTCACAAACTTTGAAAACACATCGCTAACCGGAGCAGCAGTCCTCACAGTACAAAGCCTGGCCTTCCAGCACTCCCCTACTCTATCTAGCAACGGCAGCGTATTCAATACATTTTTAAGCGTGGTCGGTGCAATAATAATCTGGTTCGCAATATCCGCTGCATTCGGCCTTGCCATCGAAGGCAAGTTCGGCGAATATTTCAAGGAGGCAAAAATGGCATCACAAATCAGTTCGATGAGAAACCACTATATTATATGCGGCGCTGGCCGCGTAGGAAAAGCAGTAGGACTAAGATTAAAACAACGAGGTGAACAAGTTCTATTCGTTGAGCGGGACAAGGACTCGGTGAACAAACTTCTCGCAGCTGGAAACATCGTGTTGGAGTCTGGTACAGTTGATGAACATACGTTAAATCAGGCGAACATCCGCGCAGCCAAAGGGATAATTGCATCCCTCGGCGATGATTCAAAAAATCTTCTTCTGGTAATGACTGCTAAAGAAATTGCACCCCACATAAAAGTTGGCGTCCGAGTGAACGACCATAAACTAATCCCGAAGATGCGCCACGCCGGAGCGAGATATATAATAATACCGGAAACCGTCGGCGGCGTCAAGCTGGCGGACGCAATGCTCGGCAACCCAAGCCATGATGTCCTCTAGACAATCGAAATCTTTTTTATAGCATTTAGCTTGCTCTCAACATGCCACAGATATCGAA
>CAZUEL010000039.1:0-4245 GCA_964619325.1 Candidatus Woesearchaeota archaeon
CCCAAAAGTGGTGGAAAATCCTGCTATCAGAGAAGCTCTTGCGGACATCGGCCGACGGATGGAAAAATTAGTAAAGGAAGGCAAGACGTCAATCGGAGAGATACTATTTTCCTTCCCAGAAGATTAAGCTTCGATATAAATCCCCGGCTTTCCCGGTTTCGCTTTCTCCGCCTTGTGCTCCGGGTCATACTTTCTAATGCTATTGTTTGCCCAGACTTCAACTTCTGCGGAAAATTCTTTCCGCAATTTTTCTGTCATTGATTTGTATAAATCAAATTCTTTCGGAATCGCATACAAATATATTTTCTTCGGCGCAACGTTAACAATTTTTATTATGCGCCAGACATCTTCAATTGTTTTTTCTGATATTACTTCTTGCTGTTCGATTTCCTTGCTAATTGCTTTTTCGGTTACGGCAGGCCATTGTTCAACAGAAACAAACGACTTATTCCCAAGTCTATGCCACAATTCTTCAGCTGTGTGTGGGGCGAACGGCGATAATAAAACCAAAAGTGTTTCGTAACCCTCCTTCGTCGGGTTTTCTGCAAGATAATCTGAATACCTTGCCAGCTCGATTGTTGCAATATTAAACTTGAATGTTTCTAAAAGCGGAGTATAATTTTTTATAAACATATTTCTTTTGTGTTCGTCTCTTACATCTGGTTTTTTAAATTTTAATTCCGCAATCTTTGAAATTTTTTGCAGCAGGCGGAATGAACCTTCGACGCCAGAGTCAGACCACGCCATATCAGACTCGAGCGCGGCAACCGACATCAGGAAAACACGCGCAGAATCTATTCCATATTTTTCCGAGATATCTGTTTGGTAAACAACATTTCCGAATGACTTTGACATTTTATGCCCGTCCTTGTAAACAATCCCCTGGTTAAACAATGCGGTAAACGGCTCATCAAAGTCCAGCAGTTTCATATCGCGTAGAACTTTCGTCCAGAAGCGCGAGTAAATGAGATGGCCGACCGCGTGTTCGATCCCACCGACATATTGGTCGACGGGCATCCAGTACTCCACCGCCTTTTTGTCGAATGGCGCTTTCTTTTCCTGCGGCGAGCAGTAACGCAGGAAGTACCACGAAGAATCAACGAACCCACCCATCGTGTCTGTCTCTCGCCTCACTGGCGATTTGCACTTCGGGCATTTTGTTTCCAGCCACGATTTTGCGGATGCGATTGGGTTACCCTGCACGTTGAAATCAACTTTCTCCGGCAGCAGGACAGGCAGCTCTTTTTCTGGCACTGGCACAGCACCGCACTTGCCGCAGTAGACTATCGGAATCGGCGTGCCCCAATAACGCTGGCGTGAGATGAGCCAGTCACGGAGTTTGTAGTTTGTAATTCTTTTTCCGAATTTATTTTTCTCTGCAAAATCAGAAATTGCTTTTATTGCATCCTTGCTTTGCAGGCCGCTGAACTGACCGGAATTTACAAGGACGCCTTCACCAGTATGAATCAGCAGCTCTTTGTAAAAATCATTTTCTGCAAGCCAGCCATAAACATTTTCAGGATGCACTTTTGGCGCTTCATTATTGAATGTCATGCCATATTTATCTATTAAATCATTTGTTTTTTCATTTAGTTCCATTTCTTCTAATTTACCATCTTTGTGTTTGAAAATAAAATAAAATCCGTTTTTGACACTGAATTCATTCCAAAAACCGGATTTCATATTTTTTCTAATGAATTCTTTGTACGACTCAAGCTTGTCGAACGGAATTTTTATCTTAAAAAATCCAGATTCTGTCTTCTCAATAATTTCTGCGCCGACGCGCTTGATGTCGCTTTCGCCAATGCCCATTACAAAACTATAACTTTTATCTTCCTTTTTTAACACGACGGGTTTAATTTTCAAATTATACTTTTTCGCAAATTCAAAATCCCTTTTGTCATGTGCCGGCACAGCCATCACCGCGCCAGTGCCATATTCGGCAACAACGAAGTTTGCCGCGTAAATCGGAACTTCTTCGTTCGTGAATGGATTTAGTGCATAACTACCAGTGAAGACGCCTTCTTTATCTTGCTCCTCTTCGCTCTGAGATTTTCTTGCCAAGGCATCGAATTCTTTTTTATTTTGCTTGGCCAGCTCGCCAATCAACTTATGCTTTGGTGAAACCGTAACAAAAGTTACGCCGAAGACTGTATCTGGGCGGGTTGTGAAAACTTGTAATTTGTTTTTGCTGCCCTTGATTTGGAAATCAATCAGCAGGCCCTGCGATTTCCCAATCCAATTCCTTTGCAAGTTTTTTATTCTATCCGACCAGGCCAGCTTATCCAATTTCAGCAGTTCATCTGCGTATGCAGTCGTTTTGAGGAACCACTGCTCCAGCTCTTTCTGCTCAACCTGTGTTTCTTCGTGGCGCCAGCAGCAGCCGTCCACAACCTCCTCATTTGCTAACGTTGACTTGCACTCGGGGCACCAGTTCACCGGCGCTTTTTTTCTGTAAACTAAGCCACGCTCCAAGAATTTCAGGAAGAACCACTGATTCCATTTGTAATATTCTGGTTCGTGCGTGGAAATTGTTCGCGACCAATCGTAACTATTGCCGAGCGCCTTCTGAAACTCCATGATTTTTTTAATTGCATCTTCAGTATACTGCTTTGGGTGAATGCCGGCCTTCTTTGCTGCGTTCTCTGCTGGCAGGCCGAATGAGTCATAGCCCATGGGGTAAAGCACATTAAAGCCCTGCATTCTCTTGAAACGGGCAATTATGTCGCCGATCGTATAGTTGCGCACGTGGCCCATGTGCAAGAAGGCTGCAGAGGGGTATGGAAACATCTCTAAATTGTAGAATTTTTTCTGCTTGGGACTTTCCCTGGCCTTAAAGATTTTTTTATCTTCCCACGCCTGCTGCCATTTTTGCTCGAGTTCTTTAAAATTTGATTTTTGGGTTAGTGCCATCTTTTATACCTCGAGCAAAAGCTAGCAAATTCTATTGGGGATTTGCTTTGTTTTTTCTCAATAGACTGAAAGTCGGTTGGCATAACTTACAAACCAGCCCCCAGTTTTTAAATATTGATGCTGGCCAGCAGGTGGTCAAGCTCGCCCTTGCTGCCAACGCTGGTAATCTTGCTTTGGTATTGCTCGAAAAGTCCATCCTCTTTCAAATAATTTCTATACGTGAGCGCATATTTTAGCAGAATCAGAAAATCATAGAGGCTGGCCCGCCGTTCGCCAAACTCCCTCGCGACTAGCCTCGCAATTATCGTGCTAATTGGAAAATTCAGAAAAATTATTACATCGTTTTTACTAAACGCCGCACGAACCCATTCGCGGGCATATGAGCCCTCGATTATCCAGCTTTTGTTTGCGCAGATTTTCTCGAGAATATTTTTTCGCTCGTCACGATTTCTTCTTTTGGAATATTTTACCTCGTATGTTATGTCATCCAAATCATAATGTTTAATTTTTAATTTCTCTGAAAGTAACTTGGCGAGGTGTGTCTTCCCGCTGGCTGGCCCGCCGAGAATGTAGATGCGGCTTGCTTTCGCGAGATTCATGTTAAAGATTTGGTGTGGAAATACTTTATAAAAGCTGGCTTGAACATTAGATTGTGCCCCGGTAGCTCAGCCTGTACAGCCCCTTTCTTTTTCAAAAGAAAGGGTCTCTACGAAACCCCCAAAGAAAAGGGCGACATCTGCGATGCCGCTACGCTTGGGAGTTAAAGGAGCAACTTGGATAGAGCACCTGCCTTCTAAGCAGGGGGTCGGGAGTTCAACTGTAGCATATATTATACTAAATATATACTACGGAATATATCTTCCCCGGGGCGCCTCATACACATATAATTCTATATGTGTGATCTTTGGGTGCTTAGAAAACAATAAAAATATATCTGATTATATTGTCGCATGCCATACAGCTCACTAGATGCTCGTGCCGAGAGCGCGATTAGGGCACTTGATACCTCAGGCCTATCTCAAACAATCACAGACTTAAGACAAAAACTGACTGGCTCTGGCCACGCCTTCGAAGAACTTTATGCGGAAATAATTTTCGGCCACACAGGCTTCGCACGCACGCTCGTATGGATTGGGTTACCCAGCCATGAAAAACATCTGTTCTTTACACACCCCGCGTCTATCACTCATCGCGACCAACAAATAGACTTGACAAAATTACTCTGTGGCACATGCCAGCAGAGCGGGATACCAGGACAGCTGATGGACATACCAGAGTACGGTTCCCGGCCAGACAGCAAATACAATGCCTTCATCGGTTACTTTTTTGCGC
>CAZUEL010000040.1:0-4153 GCA_964619325.1 Candidatus Woesearchaeota archaeon
CCTGGACAGCATCTGCCTGATAAAATTACCAAAAGAGCTACAGAGGTGCAGGGCATTGATTGCAAGAACAATTTTACAATTGTATCCGCAGTTCAAGTCTGTGTGCACGATTGAAAAAGTATCGGGCGAGTTTCGGCAGCCGCACATTTCGCTGCTGGCTGGCCCGCTGCCAAAGGAGGTCACAATCAGGGAAAACAATTGCATTTTCAAATTAAACCCCAACACAATAATGTATTCGCAGGGCAACCACAACGAAAAGAAGCGCGTCGCAAAAACCATAAAAGAAAACGAAATTGTTGTTGATATGTTCGCCGGCATCGGCTACTTCTCAATTCCAATCGCAAAATCAAATCCTGGGGCAAAAGTATTTGCGGTGGAAAAAAATCTCGAGGCATTTAGATATTTGCAGGAAAACGCCCGCGCAAATTACCTACCAAATGTTTTTCCAATCCTTGGCGACTCCAATACAGCTAAGATTCCAACGGCAGACAGAATTCTCATGGGATTAATTCCAAGCTGCAAGCGATTTATTCCCGCGGCGATGCGGGCCACGAGAAAAGGTACAATCATACAATACCACGGGCTGGCCAAAACAGGCAAGGAGTACGCTCTGTTGAATGACTTCGAGGATTACAAGGTCAAACTCCTGAAAACAAATATCGTAAAAAGCTACAAGCCATATCTCAATCACGTTGTTCTTGATTTAGAAGTAATTTAGGCTAACTTTGTAACAGCCGGCCGCAGATTAACACCCTGCCTTGTTGGGCTTGTGTAGTGGAATGCTTTTGCAAAATCTTCTGACAGCGCACGGTCTTTGTTTCCTAACCAAGAGGCGACCTTGTCGGTGAAGCAGATCGGGCACACGGATATTTCAGTTTCAATTCGGCAGAACACGCAGAACATTTTGTTTCTCTTTTTCACAGAATCTAAAACCTGCCGGACCTGATTTCTAAAATCTTTCACAATAGAGAGCTTTCGGTTTTCAAGCCAGCTCTCAATCTTGTCTGTCAGGCAGAGCGCGCAGATCCTATTGTAGATGGGATCGCTGCAAACCGCACAGATATTTTCCCGACTAGTTCCCACACCAAGCACCCCAGCAAAATAATTCTGTTTTTGTTTAAAAGGATTTATAGTTAGAAGTAAACTATTACAAATTTTAATCGCTTTTCCTAGTGTTTTCCAGCAAAATTTTCTTCTCGGTCTCAAAAACAGTTTTTCGGATTTCGTGGACTGCATCGATGTTTGCGGATATTGAATCGATGCCCTGCCTTACGAGATGCTCTGCCATTTTCGGATTCGAGCCGGCCTGCCCACAGATCGATGTCTCGACGCCAGTTGATTTGCAGATTTTTATCACTGATTCTATTGCACGCAGGACTGCGGGGTGGAATTCATCATACAACTTGGCGATGTTCTCGTTATTCCTGTCAACACCAAGAATTGTTTGTGTCAAGTCGTTTGTGCCAAAAGAGACAAAATCGATTCCCTCTGCGCATAGCGTGTCCATCACCAAAACCGCAGCGGGTGTTTCGCACATTATGCCAAACGCGATGTCTTTGCGCGGTTCCAAGCCGATCTCGCGCAAAATTTCTTTTGCCTTTTGAACCTCATCAACTGAAATTATAAACGGCAGCATGATTCCGAGTTGCGTGAAACCTTCATCATGCAGCTCTTTCAGTGCCTCAAACTCTGCCTTGAGAAGCAGCGGGCGGTCTAAACTTCTTCTGATGCCATGCCAGCCAATCATCGGGTTTCCCTCGTATGGCTCGTCCTTGCCACCCTCAAGCTCGCGGTACTCATCCGTCCTGATGTCAGAGGTGCGCACCCAGACCGGCTTTTTTTTGAACGGCGTTACGATAGTCTTGACACCGTCGTAAATTAGTTTTTTGTAATCTTCTAATTTTCCATCCGCCAGGTATTTTGCAGGGTGGATTTTTCCGGATGCGATGATTCCTTCTAAACGCAACAAGCCGATTCCATCCGCGTTGGTTGCCGCTGCCCGCTCTGATGAAATTGGCAGCTCGACATTAACTTTTATTTTTGTTGCGGTGAGAATCTCCGCGATGGCTTCGCTGCTAGCTGGGCTCGGCTCGGCTTGTGCTTCGGTTGGCTTTTCGATTGCCAGCTTTCCCATGAAAACCTTGCCGGCATGCCCATCAACAGTTACTAAGTCGCCATCCTTCAGTTTTGCGGTTGCTTCTTTTGTTCCGACAATCGCAGGAATGCCCATTTCTCGGCTCACGATTGCGGCGTGGCTCGTAATTCCGCCGGCATCTGTCACGATCGCGACCGCGCGCTGCATGGCCGGCACGTAGTCCGGGTTTGTCATCTGTGCAACAAGAACATCGCCCTTCTGAACTTTATCTAGGTCTTCAATGCTGCGCACAATCTTTACCGGGCCGGATGCAATGCCAGGGGATGCACCCAGGCCTTGCAGGATTGCCTCGCCATCGTTCTTCTCTTCTTGAATTGGACTTACCGTTTTCTTTAGGGTCGTGACCGGCCTCGTCTGCACCAAGTAGATTCTGCCACCTTCGATCGCCCACTCCATGTCCTGTGGCCATTTGTAGTGCGACTCGGATTTTTTTGCTAGCTTTACTAAAACGGAAATTTCTTTTTCATTCAGCACCTGTGTTTTCCTCTGCCTGTCCGTCAGATTTTTCTTTACGTTCCTGCCGTACTCATCTCGAGTCAGGAGGAACGCCTGCTCCGGCTTGTCATCCTCCTTTATTTTTTCTGTTTCTTTGTCCACGATGTATGTATTCGGGCTTACTGAACCTGAAACTACTGCCTCGCCAAGGCCGTAAATTGCTTCAATCACAATTTCATTTTCGTTGTTTGTTGCTGGATTGATTGAGAACATGATTCCGGATTTTTCCGAGTTCACTTGCTTCTGTACGACGACACAGAGCGCGACTTTCTCGTGGGGGAAATTATTTTTCTGTCGGTAGTAGATTGCGCGGCCGGTGTAAAGCGATGCCCAGCAGTCCTTGACCGCTTGCAGCAGACTTGGCTTGCCCTTCACATTCAGGAACGTGGCCTGCTGGCCCGCAAAGCTTGCCTGTGGTAAATCTTCGGCAGTAGCAGAAGAACGGACAGCAACGAATGGCGGGTCCCGGCCTGCCAACAATAATCTTTCGGCGATTTTATTTTTGTGCAGCTCCGGCACGGTATCAAACATCGAGTACGCCGCTTCAATCTCCTCTTTCAGATCTTCCGGGATTGTTGCCTCGGAAATTAATTTTTGAATCTCTGTGGCAACAGCTTCCAGTTTGTTTGTATCTTCGTAATCCAGATCCTTCAGCTTGCCATAAATCTCAGCGTCAAGCTTATTCGCTGCAAGATAATCCCGGTAACCCTGGGCAACAATCACAAAACCATTCGGCACTGGAAAGCCATTGTTCCACATCTCGCCGAGGTTAGCGCCCTTCCCACCAGCGATTGCTACGTCTTCCTTGTGGATTGATTTGAACCACTTGATGTAACTCGTCATAGCCACGATTAAATCAGAAACAGAATATTTAAGGTTTGCTCAAACTACTTTCGTTTCAAAAACTTCAATCTTACATCTCATCGGCAGCTTGGTGTTTGCCTTTCTGGCTGCCTCTTTTGCAATATCTAGGTGTGCTGCATCTATGAAAAAGCTGAATAGGATCTTGCCGGGCTTGACCTGTGCGGCGTGGCCGATCGGATTTCCATACGCTAAACTCATTCCTTGCTGGAATCGGTCTGCGCCCGCGCCGGATGCCAATGGGTTTTCGCGGAGGATGTGGTGCGGGACTGCCCGCAGTTTGATGTGGTAGCCGGTCTTTGCGCAGTTCAAATCCATCCATCTTGCTGCCGTTTGTCTTGCAGCCTCCAACGCATTGTCTCGGAGTTGTATTGATCTTGGTGACACTAACCGAACTTCGTGCGAGTATGCGAGCTTGGCGTTGCCCATGTCATATTGTGTTACTTTGATTTGCGGCGCGCCTTTGATATAGCCCTTGCTGCGAAGCTTGCTATGCCTAGCGTACGCCCGCTTCACTCGCCTGTAAGAATGTGCATCTCTTAGCTTTGCCATGTTTCAAGCAGAGAAAGTTGGTTTTTAAAGCTTTTCAAAGGGAAAGAGTTATAAATATACTAACACCTAATTAAGTAACATGGCCAAGCG
>CAZUEL010000041.1:0-4127 GCA_964619325.1 Candidatus Woesearchaeota archaeon
CTAAATCAAATAATTTATTGTATGGCACGTTGTTTTTCTTGATGTAATCCCAGACCTGCTGGCTCGTCCAGTCCATAAGCGGGTTTATCTTGACCATGTTACGCACCGAATCCCACTCAACTTTTTTCATGTCTGTGCGAGTAACAGATTGCTGCCGCCTTAACCCAGTCATCCAGCCGCGCATACCTTTTAATGCACGATTTAGCGGCTCGATTTTTCTTATCTGGCAGCACAGCTTTCTGTTTTCGATGCTATCATAAAACAAATTCAAGCCTTTTGCGCGCACCATTTTTTCGACCTTTGGTGTTTTCGGGAACATCACTTTGATTTTTACATTATACTTATTGCGGACCGCATCCATCACATCATACGTCTCAGGGTTTAATCTGCCAGTGTCCAGCGTGAACACCTGCGGCTTCTTTGTGATCTTGGCCAGCAGGTCAACAATAACCACGTCTTCCGGGCTGAAGCTGCACGATAGCGCAACCTTCTTACCGTAAGTATCAATCGCCCACTGCAATACTTCCTCAGCAGATTTAGATTCCATGTCTGGAAGCGTTGGCACCTGGACTGCCTGCATTTGAGTTTGAGCTGGCCGTACTTGAGTTGCTTGTTCCATAATCACACCCCAAATAGAGTTTATAGAAAGTTATAAAAACCTTTTCTCTACTCTAAGTCTTTCCAGCTCATTGGTTCTTCTAATTTATAGTCACGCTTCAACTTCTTCCCAATGACTTTGTCCCAGTCCAGCGGGCTGATCTCCTTGTCGCCAGGCCGGAGGGAGACGATGTCAGACTCTTTCAAAACAGTGCCAGCCTTCAAATCTCTTGCCGCAAAGAGTGAGCGGCGCAGGAAACCAACTTTATTAGTTTCTTTTTCAATTGGCATCATTTCCTTTTTCTCTTCGCCAAGCATTTCATTTATGCGTTTGATGTCTGCTACTAAATCTATGAAGCCCTGCTTGTCCAGCGAGTGTGGGTGATCGCCGTGTTTCAATCTTCGGTTGTAGGTGAAATGTTTTTCAATCACTCTTGCACCCATCGCGACCGCCGCAAGCGAGGAGAGCGGGCCAGGAGTGTGGTCTGAGTAGCCGATTGTTACGCCGGGAAATTGTTTTTGCAGGAATGGAATTGATTTTAGATTGTTCTGGTTGTCCGGCGTGCCAGGGTAGCCGGCAACGCAATGTAAAAGTGCCAACTGATTTTTATCTTTGAACTCTGCAACCACTCTTTGAATTTCATCAAAGCCCGCCATAGCGGTTGACATGATGACTGGCTTGCCTGTTGCTATTACCTTGCGGATTAGTGGAATGTTCGTAAAATCACCAGAGCCTATTTTATGAACTTGTATGTGCTTGTCGAGCAGGGCCAGTGAGTCTTCATCCCAACACGAAGACATAAACATGATTCCCTGTGATTTTGCGTAATCCGCGAACTCTAGCCACTGCTCCGTCGAAAATTCTAAACTTTTGAACCGCTCTCTCTGCGTTTTGTAAAGATGGCGCATGTGTGGCAGCGGCAGCACTTCATTTGTGATTAATTTTTCGCCTTTGTAAGTTTGGAACTTTATCGCGTGCGCCCCTGTTTCTGCCGCATCTTGAATGAGCTGCTTAGCCCGCAGGAAATTGCCATCGTGGCCCGGGCCGGTCTCAACAATTATAAAAACTTCTTTGTCTGTGTCGCAAGGGCCGAGTTTCATGCTTTGCCTTTGTAATCCATGTGCCTAATGTGTGTTGGCGCGTAAACCTCGCGTCCCCTGTCTACGCTTGCGCTAAACTCCAAAACTGCTAGGAAATCGCTCTTTGGTGGCATATGGTGCGCGGCTAATACCATTTCGAGCCCGGCTAGCATCGCTTGTCCGGAGCCGTGGCCCGGTGTTACGAACAATAAGTAGGCTTCAGCACCGCCTTGTTTAACATTGTGTCCGAAGAATGCAGTGTGATCTGTAGTTAGCACGCCAGTCGGGCCGACTTCAGACCTAAATGCCTTGCCAGTTTCTTGCAGAACCAACACGTGCCTTGGTTTTGGCTCCATATGGCCGCGAATCGGGTGCGATCTCAATACTACTGGTGGCCCCCACTCCTGGTAAAATCCGATTGGTGGTTCAATTCCTAATGCGTTGAAGAGTCCTTGTTTCGCGTATGCGTTACCAAAAGGATTTTCAGTTAATGCGGGCTTGCCACCGACGGGAACAATAATGTCTTTTTCGGCTACCAGCGCGCCTAGACTTTGTGGAGTTATGCTATCCGAGGATATCACCAAATCGCTTGGGTCGACTGCGCCAAACGGCGTGGCTGGACCCAGACCCTGCTGAACAAATGTTCGCACACCTTCTTCATCATAAGGCACAACAATTGGCTCGCCGAGCTTTTGGTTTGGCCAGAGCGGGTTCCGCCCCAGGATAAATATTAGCCTATCCGGCTGTGGATTACCCAAAAAGTTTCTTACCGCTGCGCTTATCATTTTGACACATAATGTTTTTGCGCCGAAAACAATTTAAAGCTTTCTACGAGGAATTAAACTTTCCCGACGTAAGCATCTGCTCAGCCAGCCAGAAGCCAAAGTCTGAATCAACGCGGACAGATTCCTCCTCGGTCATTAGGATGTTGCCAACGGTTTTTCCTATCACAGAGCCGAAGTCTAGCACCGGTCGTTTGAACACATATATCGCACCGTTTTCGGCGTAAAGTGATTCGCGCTCGTGCCTCAGCAGGCGCTTTTCAAACAACGGTGTTAGTCCGTATTCATCCGGTTTCCATAAAAATTTGTTGTTCTCTGCGACACTTATCACCGTATCAGTGTCAAAAATAAAAAGCGTGTGGACTGCCTCCTTGATGTGATCTGCGGTTTTGAATGGGGCAGTAATGTGCAGGAGCGCAACGATGTCCGGCTCGTAGCTTTCTACCCTTTCTAAATAATCAAGTGCGTGCGACAGGACTTTTTCTATCGCAACCTTGCCAGCCAGCGTTTCTGGGCGGATGAACGGAACTTCCGCACCAAATTGTTTTGCGGTATCTGCTATCTCGCGGCTGTCTGTTGAAACAATTATTTTTTCAAACACCCCAGTTTTTTTTGCAGCTTCAATGGTATATGCAATTATGGGCTTGCCATTTAGCTGTTTAAGTGCGAGGCCGTCGGCGCCACGCGCCGGAATTATTGCGACAGCTTTTTGGTTCGCAATAATATTTTTCAGTTTGTACTCTACAAAATCAGCTTTCACTTTTCTTCTCGCAGCAAGTTTTGCTTTTGTGTTAGAGCTCATAGTGGTGCCGTGCCGCCTGTAGTAATACAGCGGCAAATTAATGCAGGCCACGTTGAAACGGTTCACAAACCTAATCCAGTAATCAAAATCCTCCTGATGCCGCAGTTCGGAATTATAGCCTGATAGCTCTGCCCAGCAGGCTTTTTTATACATGGCTCCGGAGGCAAGTGGTGATCTATCCAAGAGTTTTAGCTCGTCGTTCGCGCGCATATATCTGAAATGCTCGACAATATTTCCGTTTGCATCCGTTGTGTAGTAATCTGAGTAAACCATGTCTGTTTCGGGATGCGTGTCTAGGTAATGCGATTCAACCAGCAAAATATTTTCATCAAACCAATCATCTGCATCCAGACGGACGACATAATCCGCATCAGAGATTTCAATGCCAGCGTTTGAAGCCGCGGCGAGGCCGATACTGTTTGTCCGTATTGCCTTAAGTTTTTCGCCGAACTTTTCTTTGAACTCTTCAATAATCTGTGGCGTCTCGTCAGTTGAGGCATCATCTATAACAATAATTTCATAATCTTTGAAGGTTTGGTTAAGGACAGAGTTTAAGCACTTCCTCAAAAAGCGCCCGTAATTGTGCGTGGTTACAACGACTGCAATTTTAGCGATGCTCACACCTCGAAAAAATAGAACGAGAAAAGCTTTTATGCTATTCGGTCAGCTCAGTCTTGATAATTTCGTTTTCTTTTATACCGATTTTCGCTTTTTTGCCAATAAATTTTTCTGCTTCGGCAGGCGAATGGCCAGCCTCATTTTGGTTTCGCTTGAATGCAAGGTCCGCAAATTTTATTACTTCGCCGGCAGGAATATTTTTTGCGGCAACAATATATTTTTTCATCTTCTTTCTGTAAGTTTGCTCC
>CAZUEL010000042.1:0-3983 GCA_964619325.1 Candidatus Woesearchaeota archaeon
AAGGATTTCTTTATAGGAGTTAATAGTTAAATCCGACGTTTGCTTCCTTTGCCTTGCTAACCAGGCCTCTGCCGATGTCCACTAAGAATTTTTTATCTTTTGGCATATCTGTAGTATTATAGTGTGTGCCTTCATTGAGGTAGTTGATGTAAAACATTGTGTTGTTTTGCGAGGCGTATAGGAATAAAACATCTGGCACATCCGGTTTGTGTAAAATACCAACCTGTGCAACATCGCCGAATGCCAAGGAGGCAGGATCCTTCCAGGCAAGCGGGCCAGTTATGAAATCCTCTGTCGCGCGGAAATTTTCAAATGTGTTGAAGCTTCTTACCCAAATCTCGATGGTTTCCTTGCTGTTGATAAACCTCCAGGCTGCGGCATCAGTAACACCCTTCACAATAAAATCCCTTCGCTGGCCCTCTGGCCATTCCGCCATGTTTTTTATTTCTAAGGTTTGCTGCCAGCCCTTGAACTGTTCGTCAAGTATGGAATTGTACCTGCCGAAGTTACTGTTCGGATCCGGTGCAGGCCCAGTTTGCTTTGGGGCGCAGCCGCTAACTATAATTACTGCAACTAAAATAAGGGCTCCAACCCACAGTTTCATGCAGCTGTAGAATTAGTAAGGAATTTAAAGTTTGTGGTAACATTTGATGACACATATATATTTATATATGTGCGCTGAAACCTTTTAAATTACTAGCATTTAGTTTTATTATGGCTGCAGATTACTCCAAATCAATCGAAAAGTTCGCGCTGGCCAATGCTTTCCAGCACAATGGTAAGGCGCAGGCTGGCTCGATAATCGGCAAGCTGATTGCGGAGGCACCATCAACTAAAAATAAGCTGAAAGATTTAATGCCACAAATTAATAAGATTATTTCTGAAGTAAATAAACTTACAATCAAACAACAGGAAGAAAAACTATTAAAAATATATCCAGAATTTTTCGAGACGCAAGCCGAACGCCGTTCGGCTGCGCGCAGCGGAGCTCGCTCCGCTAGCGAGAAAGAGCACTTCAGAGGGCTGAAGGACTTGCCGAACGCGAAGAAAGGCGGAGTTGTGATGCGGTTCGAGCCGTCCTTCTCCGGCAGGCTGCACATCGGTCACGCATTCCCGTTCTCGCTTAATTATGCGTATGTGAAAAAGTACGACGGAAAATTAATTCTGCGGTTGGCGGACACAAACCCAAAAAACGTCGAGCAGTCCGCTTACGATGGAATTCCGGAGGATGCAAATTGGCTGACATCAAATGGAATCCACCAGATCGTGATTCAGTCAGACAGGGTGAAAATATATTACGACTATGCAGAGCAGTTCATCAAGAAAGGCTTTGCGTATGTCTGCATCTGCGACTCTGAACCGTGGAAGGTCTTGGCTTTGGGGAAGCAGGCCTGCCCATGCCGCTCGCTGCCTGCAAAAGAAAATCTTTCACGCTGGGAGAAGATGCTTGACAAAAAGGGCTACAAAGAGGGCGAGGCTGTCCTGCGGATCAAAACGGATATCCGGCATCCAAATCCCGCAATCAGGGACTGGCCGGCTGCAAGAATTATCGACGCGCCACACCCGCGGCATGGCACAAAATATCGTGTTTGGCCATTGATGAATCTCGCAGTCACGATTGACGACCACGAGTCCGGCGTCACGCACGCGATCCGTGCAAAAGAACACATGGACAACGAGAAACGCCAGCTTTACCTTTATAATTATATGAACTGGCCTGCACCGACGCAGCTTTATGTTGGCCGGCTGAAGTTCCACGATTTAGATTTAAGCAAAACAAAAATCCGTGCGTTAATTGACGAAGGAAAATATTCTGGCTGGGATGATGTGAGATTGCCGACACTTCCAGCGTTGCGCAGGCGGGGCTACCAGCCGCACGCGATCGTTGATTTGTACACGCAGATGGGCGTGTCAGAATCGGACAAAAAAATCTCTGGTTCGGATTTTTTTAAATTATTGGATTCCGTAAACAGAAAAATCCTTGACCCTGCAGTCCACCGCTACTCATTCGTTCCGGATGCAGCTGAAATTGAAGTAAAGGGCGCGCCAGCCATCAAGGAGATAGAAGTGCGGCTACACCCAAACAAAGAGAACGAACTGAAGAAAATAAGAGTCGGTACAAATTTCTACATTTCAAAAAAAGATTTCGAGTTGCTAAAAAACAAAGAGATTCGTTTGATGCACTTATATAATTTATTATTGGGCACAACATCAAAATTTACTTCTCAGGAAAACAAGGACATACCGCGCATCAACTGGGTGCCGGTTGATTTCTCGGTAAAGACCGAGGTGCTAATGCCGGATGGCTCACTTGTTGCCGGCTTTGCAGAAAAGAACTGCGAAAACCTAAAAGTAGGCGATGTAATCCAGTTTGAGCGGTTTGGCTTTGTTCGTTTGGAAGCAAAAGGAAAGTCTGGCCTTAGGTTCGTGTTTGCGCACAACTAGCTAGCCGATCCAGTAGTTTTAACTCCTATCTCAAAGTGGTAAAGCCGACAAATCCTCTCAAGCCTGCCACGAAAATCTGCGGACTCGTCGATTTTTGCAGGGATAAATAGCTCTTCTGGAAGCTGTAGTTGGGTGATTGGCCTGGATAGATCACGTCGGATAAATATGTCTGTAAGAACTATTGTACCAGCATTAATCTCCCGTACATAGTAGCGAGCTACATTTATGGCTAGCTCCGTAAATCGGCTTTTTTGCGTTGATGGCAATTGACAAAGATGCTCGTAAATACTATGAACTAAGTCGATATTGCCAACGGGGAGGGTGTTGCCAGCCTGCCTGACATAATTGTTCAGCACGGCAATGGCATCTAACTGTGTCAAATATCCCCACATCGCTGCTTCGTCTGGCATAGTTAATGTAAAAACTAAAGCTTTAAAAACCATATTCCGCAAGCCCTAAAGTCCTATGACTGAAAAGTGATAGAGGATAAAAATGGCAAAAATTGAAATTCCAAAGGAACTGGCTGACCAGATTCTGAAGCTAGTCGAAGACGCCCGCTCAGGCGGGAAAATCAGGAAAGGCACTAACGAGGCCACAAAGTCTGTTGAGCGCGCAGAGGCTAAGTTTGTTGTCATCGCTGCTGATGTTAACCCGCCAGAAATTATACAACACATTCCAATGCTCTGTGAAGAGAAGAAAATACCGTGCGCATTTGTTCCTGCCAAGGCAGACCTAGGCGCTGCGGCCGGCCTGCCAGTCGGCACATCCGCAATCGCGATCGTGTCTGCAGGCGAAGGCGCGAAGAGAATGTCACAGATTGTCGAGCAGATTGAGGTTCTTTCGGGTAAGAAAGCTGTACCTGCCCTAAAAGCCGAAGAGAAAAAAGTAGAAGCAAAGCCGGCAGCAAAACAAAAAGCACCAAAAGTAAAGAAGGAAGAAACAGCTGCTGTAGCTGTGCCTGCGACATCTTAATTCTAACATGGCTAATAAAGAAATAAAAAAGAAAAAAGAAATTAAGGACGCCGGCTGCGCCTGTGGGCATGAGGGCGGCTGCTGCCAGTCAGGTTAGTTATGGCTCAAAAACAACAGAAACCAAAACAACAGCAGCAGGGCAGCGTGAAACAGCCGCAGGCCGTTGAGGTAGGCGAGCATGCCTTTCCATCGCAGGTCGTTGAGCTGGTCGGCTCGATGGGCACACGCGAGGGTGGCAAGCAAGTTCGAGTTAAAGTTCTTTCAGGCAAAGATTCTGGCAAAATTCTCAGAAGGAATGTTATGGGCCCGATAAGGATTGGTGATATTCTTATGCTTCGCGAAACTGAAATAGAGGCTTCACCGCTAAAGGGAAGAAAGAGGTAAAATGCCAAAATGTTCTTACTGTAACGCAGAGTTTGTGAAGACAAGCGGAAAGCTGCTTATCACGAACACTGGCAAGCTGTTATGGTTCCACAGCTCAAAGTGTGAAAAGTATTCTGAGAAATTACATAGAAGCCCTAAACGCTTAAAGTGGACTATGCCTGTGAAAATGAAGACAGTTAGTA
>CAZUEL010000043.1:0-3398 GCA_964619325.1 Candidatus Woesearchaeota archaeon
CCAGCATGTTCGGAGAAGTATGTATACGATGTGATTAATCTAAAATTATTAACCTGCCGCTGCCCCTGGTTTATTCCGGTAAATCTCCGGCATGGCTAAAAGCCTATCTATGCTTCGATCTAACATTGTCAAAAATTCCAACGCATCCATTGGGCTGACCGGTTCCTCAACAGGAATTTGACGACCATCTGCTATGACCACTTGACCAGTTGATTGCATCAGCCTAGCTGTCAGCCTGGCATCTCCTGCCCCCAAAACTTCCATACCAGCAACTTCTCCGATATGATCGCAGTGCGAACACGATGCTTGGGCAGCCTTTGAACCCCAATAAGCACCAGTTTCCCCACTTCTTACATTCCCTTTAACAACTATCTCACCGGTCGGAATTAATCGTGTAGAATCGGTTGGGCAGTAAACTGGATGAAACAAACTGTGATAGCCTACAACTAATCTTTCTGGTAATGTGGCGCGTCGCATCATTGTAACCAAATTGCCTTTCGAAAGTTCTCGCGCGTTGTATGGAACCATAATCCATCCATGCGCCATGAATTTTTAAAACTTTCGTCTGGCTTAATCCAGCCACTCCTTCTTCTTAATCTTTTCTGGCAGGTAAGTCTTAGATGTGAAGTCAATTGACTTTGCAACGAGGGCGTCTGACTCGATTGTGTAGCCGAATGCAGCCAGCTTGTCCAGCTCGGCCTGCCACTCTTTCGACTTAAACCAGTCATATGCCTTGACTTCCTTGATTCTTTTCAAATCATCATCGTTCATCTTAATCAGCGCGGTCTTAGGCAGCTTGAATTGTTTGTAATCATCAACGTTGAAGCCAATGTATTTTGCGGATGGCGCGGCTGCTTTCTCCGAGAAGAATGCTAAATTAATCGAGCCTTGTTTATACACAGAATAAATATAATATCCATAAACATCCATGTCGCAGAAAACATAGATTGGAATCTTCAGCTCGCGCTCAAAACGAGCCAGCAACCTGCGTTCTGCGCGGGCGGGCTGGCCCTTGCCGGTCATCAGGATGCAATTGTTCTTCTCCCAATATCTCTGCTGGTTTAGCAAGTTCCAAACCGCATATTTTTCTACAACTAAAATATAATCAGCGGTGCATTTTTTGAATCTGAAATTTTCAGGTTCAACCGAGGCGGGAATTGCGCCGCCGGCTGCGCCCATCTTTGTGTAATCAATTATATCGCCAGAGGCAACGTCCTCTATGACTAGTGGGCCGGCAATCACGCCTTTTGGAACCGCGATTAAACCCAATTCTTCCCTGAGTGCATCAATAATAACTTCGACATCTTCAATTATCGCATCAGATTCATCCTGATCATCAAACTTATCTTCCTCTGAGTTTGGCATCGTGCCCCTGAGCAAGTAGAACAATTGTCTCGTATCAAGTGTCGGCGAGTTCTGCAGGATTAAACTTTTGATTTGCGCGGCGACAAGCATTGTCTGCATAAATTTCTTGGCTTGGTTCACGTTGTAAAAAGTCCTTGAGCCGGTTTTGTCGCCGAGCTTGATCATTCGCGCCTTTGCATCAAAATAAACATTAGTCAGTGCCCTGAGCGGAATCTTCACCGCAGGGTTTTTCATCTTCTCAATCGCTTCTACTACCTGCTTTGCCTCTTCTTCCAGTGCCTTCAGGACTTCTTGTTTTGATTTTCCTTTAACTGCGCCCATTTTTATTCATCCTCTCCACCCTTGAATGCGCCTAACTTACGTTTTGGTTTTGCCTTTTCTTCTGCGGATTTTGCTTCCTCTTCTTCTATCGCCCCAAGTTTTAACATTTCCTCGGTGAGCTTATTTAATTGTTTGTGGATTGGCTCCTTTGGCTTGCCAGTAAGAGCCGATAATGCTTCTGACAGCTCAATTGCATATAGTCTGAACATGTCTGCCTTGCGGACTGCAAGCTGTTTCTTCTGTTTCTTGCCAACGTATAATTGCAGCTGGCGGCCAGCCTCCTGCAGCGCAAGCTTTGCCTCTTTAATTATCTCTGGATAATGCGCGACTGCTTCCTTTGACTCCGAAGTGAACGGCGCCCAGACTGACGCCATGTGCACGAGAATGATTGCCGGCCCGTTCGGCACATTCTGGCCGCTCTGCTGCAGGCCATAATTTTTCCAATCAACGCTTGTGATAGATTTTGTCAGCGCGCACGCGCCTTGCTGATACAAAAGTGGAACGCGATTTGCGAACCGTATGAGCTTTACTGGCTGGTCTGCAGGCAACTCGCCGCCGTAGCCAATAGCAACTTCAATCAAAAAGGGATTTCCACGGTAGACTGATGCCGGCCTCGTAACTGCAAAAGCAAATTCCAAATCATACTCTGCTTCCAACGCCTTTTTCAAATTCTCGTCGCCAATTGGACTCAGGCAGGTTGTGGTTGGCGACATTATCTTGCACCCGTGCATTGACTTGATTAATTTGTCGGCCTGCTCCACTGACAGCAACTTTGGCATTATCTTCGGATCAAGACCCGATACTTTCAAAATTTCTTCTGCGGTTGTCGAGCCGACCTTGTCAAACTCGGTTGTTAAGAATGAATTTAGCGCGCGGGAGGATGTTTCTTTTAACATCCTTAGTAAAATTCCTAATTCGACCCCGTAGGGATGCGGCTTGATGAACTCAGCTTCCTTCGGCAGTTTTTCAACAACGCGGTCGAAAACTGTTTTCTGGCCTTCCGGATCGATGAACGTGATTTTTGCGTGCGGGTTCACGACCGCGGTCTGGCGGACGTACTCAACAACCGACGCCTTCTTCTCCATATATTTTGCATCTAGTTCAATTTCAACTCGAGTTCCGTGTTCTTTGTTCCACTCAATTGTTGTCTCTGCCACGATTTGCGGCTCGTTTGTCTTGATGTCAATTTTCAACTCTTGGACTAGAGCAAGCTTTGTGCCTTTTGTTTTTGTTATTATGCGGGCTGGCTTGCCTGTTGTCAGTTGCCCATACATCACAGACGCGGAGATGCCAATGCCCTGCTGGCCGCGGCCTTGCTTGCCGCCGAAGGTCTGAAACTTTGAGCCATACAACAGCTTTCCAAATGCCCTTGCAACGTGCTCCTTCGGAATGCCCGGGCCGTTGTCCTCTACAATCATCTTGAATCTGGTTTCGCTTATCTTTTGGATTTGGATAAAAATCTCTGGCAGGATTTTTGCACCCTCGCAGGCATCCAGGGAGTTATCTACTGCCTCTTTAACTGATGTTAATAGTGCCTTTATCGGGTTATCAAAGCCTAATAAGTGCCTGTTTTTCTCAAAAAACTCGGCGGGAGAGATCGATCTAAGGTCGTTGTTATTGTTGTTAGCAATTGGTTTTTCGGCCACCGTAATCTCCAGATTAGGCATAGCCAAAACAGTGGTTTTGGCCTGTTTGCGAAAAGGTTTAGTTAG
>CAZUEL010000044.1:0-3142 GCA_964619325.1 Candidatus Woesearchaeota archaeon
ATCTCTTTGTAAAAATAATGGATGAAGCCGCAAAATTCAAAGTCCCATCGATAAAATTTAACTACCGCGGCGAGCCGCTGCTGCACCCAAAGCTTGCAGAGATGGTCCGCTATGCAAAATCAAAGGGCGTTCTTGAAGTGCAGTTCAATTCAAACGGCTTAACATTGGATGAGAAAAAGGCGCGCGACCTTATTGAGGCTGGCCTTGATCGCATCATTATCTCGTTCGACGGTGCAACTAAAGAAACCTATGAAAAAGTTAGGGTACTATCTAATTTCGAGCGCGTGGTTGGAAATATCAAACGCCTTGTGGAGATTAGAAACTCAATGAGCAGGATAAAACCATCGGTACGCGTGCAGATGTGTGTCCAGCCAGAGAACGAGGCCGAGGTCGACCAGTTTGCCAGCATGTGGATGGACACAGTAAATAGGATTGCATTTGGCATAAAGAAGGACCCAACAAAGATTGAACATGGCTACTCCTTCCCCTGCCCGCAGATCTGGCAAAGGCTAATGATATGTTTTGACGGCGAGGTGCGGGCTTGCTGCGGTGACTGGAACGGCGAGATGCCGCTGGGCCACTTCCCCGAGCAATCGCTGGAGAGCATCTGGAAGGGTGAATTCCTAGCAAAGCTGCGCGAAGTCCATCTAGCCGGCAAAGATAATGATATTCCAACATGCGCAAAGTGCGATATAAACAAAGTCAGAACACATGACAAGGTCGAGGCGGTAGTTTCAAAATATAATAGTAGAATAATTAGCCTGCCGTTCGACAAGGAAACTGGGGCATAGAAAGGTTTTTATTGATTTTGGTTGTTGATTTGGTATGCTAACGAAGGGAGAAGTTACACGTGCGATTATTGGACCCGGCCTCGTGCTCGATTACTCTGGCTCGCAGCCCGAGGGCACAGCTGGAAATACGCCTGCGGGAGACACCAAAGCACAACATAATTTGCTCGCGCAGGTTGCTGGCCAGTTGCACCTACCCATTTCGGTAAATTCGCGCGCGCGGAGCATTGAACACGATGCTGAAGGCATACTAGGTTCTGCAAATGAAGCGGGCTTAGAGGTTATTGTTGGCGCACATGACATTTTGGATTTAAATGATACTAGCAGCGCATTACTAATGCAAAGACTTTACAGGGCAGGGGCAAGATTTTTCACTGCGCCTGCAGGCTTCACCCCGGCTACAACTAGTGTTGATAGAAAGAATTACAGAAACGCAGTGCTAATCGGTGGGTCAACAAGCTTAGAGGGCTGGCGTGAACAACACAGAATTGGTGCAGATTTAGTACTCTTCCCGGGTGCAAATTTACGCCCAAATGATTTAAGCACATATTGGCCACTACTTCACCGGCAGGTTCCGATGGGTGTCTCCGGACCAATAGTTCCAGAGGATTTACGCGAGGCAAGCTCATCAGAACTTTCCAGCCATAGCACTGAACTTCAACGAGCAGTACAGCCATACATCAATAGTGGCGCGCTATTTATTTTGAATGGCTGGCCAGTTAAACAAGGAAACTTGGACGAATCAATTGAGAAGTGTAAACTGTATCTGGCAGCCATACAAAACGCGAGGACAGCTGCACCATCGCCCGCAAGAGAAATGTACGCAACAATCGCCTACGCAGGTTCACTGGCACGAGTTAATGCACACCTGAGCGATACATCGACACCGCTTCGCTTTCGAGAGGGATAGAAACTTATAAAAGCCTTTTTCATTCTAAATTTATATGGAATTCCTCAGAAAAGTCATCATCTGTCTCGCAGTCCGCCTGCACTCAAAGCGCCTGCCAAAGAAGGCACTGCTGGAAGTAGCCGGCCAGTCGATGATTGAGCACGAGATTGACAGACTGAAAGCAACGCCATTCCCAGTCGTTCTGTGCACCTCAAATTTGGAGGACGACAGGCCACTTATTGAAATTGCGAAAAAGAAAAATATAAAATATATTGCCGGCGACCCACTCGACGTTTTAAGCAGATTCGTCGCTGCCGCGGAAATGGAGGGCGCAGATATTGTTGTAAGAACAACAGGCGACCGGCCATTGATTTCACCAGAACACATAACAAAACTTGTTGAACACCACATCAAAAAGGGCGCAGAATACTCACACTACGTGGGAAGCCCATTACCGGCTGGCCTGTGGTGCGAAGTGTTCACACTAGCCGCGATGAAAAAATGCCACGAACTGGCACAAAACCCGAACTCGACTGAGTACATGACTGCACACTTCAGGCGGCCGGATGTATTCAAAATAGCGACGCTCGATGTTGGTGAGTGGTTCAAACGAAATTACAGATTGTGCTTGGATGCGCCTGAGGATTTTGAACTGATAAAATTAATTTATGAAACGCTTTACGACGGCAAGAACATAATTTCTGCAAGAAATGTAATCAAATTTTTGGATGAGAATCCGGTTTTCGCAAAAATAAACGCGCACGTTACCGAACGTAATCTAAACGAAATTGACAAAGAAATGAATTTGAAATTAAAAACTGACAAGTAATATGCAAATTAAAATAGGAACTAAATTTATTGGCGACGGCTGCCCAACATATGTCATTGCAGAGCTTGCCTCTGCTCACTGCGGCTCTTTGGATCTGGCCAAGGAGATTCTGCAAAACGCAGCTGAGGCCGGCTGCAATGCGGTCAAGCTGCAACGGTTCCACAAAAACAAGCTAATCGTGCCCTCGGACCAGCGGTACGAAAACTTCAAAAAAATTGAATTGTCGGATGAAAACTGGGAAAAATTAATTGAATTTGCAAAAACCTTGGAGGTTGACATAATTGGCGAGCCTTATGACGAAGAGGCCGCAGATTTTTTCCAAAAACATAACGCTGCAGCTTTCAAAATACCATCTTCAGATGTTGCAAATCCATATTTAGTAAAAAAAGTTGCATCTTTTGGCAAGCCAGTCCTGATTGCTGTTGGCGGCTCCAGTTTGGACGAAATAAAAACAATTATACATTTAATAAAAGCCAACGAAAATGAAAATATCATTATAATGCACGGCTACCAAACATTCCCGACAAAGATTGAAGATACAAATCTGGCTGCGATAGAAACTCTGAAGAAAGAGTTCAACATTTTGGTTGGATTTGCGGATCACGTCGACGCAAGCTCGGAAATCGCGGTTGTGCT
>CAZUEL010000045.1:0-2940 GCA_964619325.1 Candidatus Woesearchaeota archaeon
CAACAACACTTACCGCAGCAACCGCAACAGAGATGTAAAGTATTGTCGAGATTATTATTGACAGCATGAGCGCGGATGGTATTGTGCGTTTTGGATTTTTTGTCTCCTCAGAAAGCCGAGCGATGTCTTCAAAACCGAGATACGCAAAAAATATCAGCGCGGTCGCACTCAAAACTCCAGTGAAACCAAACGATGGAAGCGCGAGGTAGTCCACCGAACCAAAATGTTTCAGGCCGAAAAATATTACAAGAGCTAGCCCCGCAAGCTCAACAATGGTCGCAATTATATTTGCGATCGCGGACTCCCGCATGCCCCAGAAATTCAGGAGTGAGAGCAGGACTATCAATACTAAAGCGATTGGGATCAGTGGTGTGTGAAAAATTGCAGAAAAATAGCCAGAGAAACCAAGCGCAACCGTTGCAGCTGTTACCACACCACCGAACACGATGAGCCAGCCAGCCAAAAAGGCAAACCTTCTGCTAAACGCGTGTTCGAGATAAACATACTCCCCGCCAGCCTTCGGGAACATCGAACTGAGTTCTGCATAACTCAAACCAGTAAAAGCTGCAATTAAGGCACCGATGCCGAACGCGGCCCAAACCATGTTGCCTGCGAGGCCGGCCGCCTTTCCAATTAGAGCGTAAACGCCCGCGCCTACTATCACGCCCACACCATAAAAAGTGGTTTCAAGCAGGCCAAGGCTTCTCTTCAGCTTTTGTTGCATTTTTACTTTCTGCCCCAGATCGCGTACACGATTGCACCAAGCACGGAAAACGGCAGGAAATAGCCAACTAGCGCCACTAAGAGCCAGCCGATTCTTGCGCCAACGTCCATTTTTGGCCGTCTCAAAATATCCACTGCTGCCCAGAAAACCAAAAACAAAGCCAGCAAGCTCAGCAAGCCAAAGCCCATCCAGCCCATAGTGCCAGACATCATTCCGAAGCCCATCATCCCGCATCCATCAAATGTCATTTTTACCTCCTTCAATTCTGATTTTCAGCTAATCAACTTCAGGACGTTTAAATGTTTGTAACCTTTGGTGAGTTTTAACTCTACCTACTTTTACTATTGTACAAACTGCGCGGGATTCTTATCAAATGTTTCTGCGCATTTCTGGCTGCAAAAGTAAAATGTCTTGCCTTTGTGCTCTCTCTTTGCAGCAGCGACCTTCTCATTTACATTCATCTTGCACACAACATCTGTTGCCATCACTTATCTCCCAAACATTCTTTGTACTGATCTGGGTGGTGGCCCATATGCTCACGCCATTGCGCATCTGTGTAGCCGGCTGGAGTTTTGCAAATATCTTGCGGATTTTCAACGGCGACTGCGGCTTGATATTTTGCATCTGTATGCCCGCGCGGCGCAAGCGAGAAATACGCAAAGCCCGCAACTGCAAGCACGATTACAAGCACAACTGCATACATAAATATTTTATCGTTGTCCATTCCCAAACCTCTCAAATAAATACATCAAAATAATTATTAGAACAATTCCAAATCCAACAACCATAAACCAAAATTCATAACCCTTAGCGAACGGGAAGCCGGCAAGCAGCAGTCCGCCATTCGCAACTATCATCTTCTTTGATATGCACGGGCCCTTCCAGAAATACAGGCCGACTGCAACCGCAAGAATAATTATTCCGAACGTCCAGAAATATAATTGGTATTTTGTCAGGAAGAACAGTGGCATACCAGTAATAAATATTCCAAAAACCGAGAGCACAGCAATTATGCCAATACAAAGCGAGTGGCACACATTGTAAGAGCTAATTATGCCCATCCCGCCGATTGCTGCATTTGCCGCGCCAACATTTTTGTCTAGGCGCAGCATTCCTTTATCCTTGCCCACAATTTCTTCAGCCATTCCCTCAACCCATTTAGCCAATCCATGTTAATATATAATAAACTATCGCTGTCCCTGCGATTATCGCCATAATTTTAAGGCCTCTCAATTTTTCATACTTTTCCATCAAATAAGTTGCACCCGCGATGCTCTGGCCCAGTAGAATCGCGAGCAATAGTTGTGACTGTACAAAGCCCAATAGATTTACGGCAAGCAGGCCGATCCATGTGCTCACGACTGCTGCACAGACCGCACACATTTTCACATTCAGTTTTTTGTCAATGAAAGGCTTGATGGCAAGCCAGATAAAGAAGAATCCTGCAATGGATGCCAGCGCATACCAGATCAGATCCATGATATTATGCCCCACAAAATCAGCGACATCGCCACGCTTGCAATCACGACAAAGGAAACACCCTGGAACGGCCAAAGAGATTTACCGCGATCTTCTTTTATCGCATCGCTCAGCCAAAGCGCAAACCAGATGCCAAATGTTCCGAAGATTATGCCCGTCAGAAGCTTATCTATACCAAACACGCCCAAACCAAGTATTGCATGGTGCGCGGGCATGCCCTTAACCATGTCAAATGCAGTTATAAGTCCTGCTGCGTAAAACGGAATGACTGTGAGCGCAAACGATGCTGCGACAAACGCCACGTCCTGCAATGGAAAATTGATTTTCTTTTTTGCCACTTTACTGAACCACAGCGCGGTTGATACAATCAATGCACCTATGAAAATCCCGGAGATGCTGTCGTCAACACCGAACACGCGGGCCAGTGCAACACCACCGATAGCTGCGCCAGTGCAGAGCGGGCAGTGCGCGTGGACTGCTTGTACGCCAAGCAGAGCCAGCGGAGCGAGCAATAGTTTTCTCCAGTTCATCTAACAGCCACCGACCATTCCACTTGATGCCGGCTGTGCGCCGGATGAGCCGCCGGCCCTTGCTGGTATCACACCATGCATCTCATAATTCATCTTCTCGTTATCTGTCCAGCCAGACATATCCAACGTTCCAGAACTTGCGCTCGCTGTGCCAGCTCCGCCGCCCGCCCGCAGCTCCGCCAGCTGGACTGCCTGCACGCCGGCAAA
>CAZUEL010000046.1:0-2934 GCA_964619325.1 Candidatus Woesearchaeota archaeon
CTGCGCGGAATGTGCCGTCTTCTGCAAGATGGCACAAACCTTCGGCCTGCGTGCGTAGCAATGTGAGTTGTGTGTTTACTGCATCTGTTTGAGATTTAGCAGCGGTAACTTCCCCGCCTTTTGCGGAGAGTGCGGTCTCCAAATCATTAACTTTAACGTGTGAAGCTGTAAACTCTTGCTGCAAAACAGCTAATGCTGCCCCCATAAATTGTGTTGGTAACTTATTGTCCGGCGTGGCCGGCAGTCCCTCTCTGTAAACGCCACCAGTTCGTAATGCGTAAGTTTGTCCATTAACTACATAAGTCACACACACATCAGAAGGTGTCGCGCCCTGCGAAACTTCAATAGCTACTTTTAGTGGTAAGCCAACCAATGTGTCGAGGTTTGTGGGTTGTGGGTTGGTTGTGCTCGCGCTAACTATCCTTGGTGCAGTATGTGCTGTTGGTGTTGCAGGAGTGTCAGGTGTTTGTGGTGGTGAACCCATATTTACGGCCATAAAGTAACCATTTATAAATCTTTGCAAATAAAAAATAAACTAAAGCGCAAGCGAACTGCTGTTCGCTGCGCCTCGCTCCACTGGAGCTACGGAAACAAAAAATTAGTACCGTTCAGGCTTTCCCTTTCCGTTTCTCGCCGAAAACAGCACGCCTGCTAGTACGACCACAACTACAAACAGTGCAGCAAAGCCGACATTTGTCCAGCTTGGCATCGCAATTGCTGTGCTTGTCGCGCCAGTTCGTGAGTAGTCCGTAACCGTGGTTGTCGGTACTCCGACGGTTGTTGTTAATGCCTTGCTACCAACAACGTTGGCACCCGCAGTCACTATAACAGTGGCAGTGTGCTGGCCTGCGTTTGCATCACTCTTTGGCGTTACGTAAACATAGGCCGGAGATGAAGCACCTGGTGCTAAAGTTGCTTCGCCATTTTCGACTGTAACAGTCGCCCAATCCTGTGCGCCACTCACATCAACTTTGAATATTTGTGTTGTGCTTTGTGTGTTTGTCAATGTAACTGTGTACTTGCCGGTTGAACCTCTGTTTACAGTTTGTGAACTCTGCGCAAGCGATACTATATCGCTTTCAGTTTGGTTTACACTTATTGGAGCAGTTTCACAAGCGACCTTCAGCGTTTCTACTGTGGTTATTTGATCCTTGCCATCATTGAATGTTGTTTTTACATCGAATGAGTAGCTGTCCGATATTGCGGTTGCTGGAATGCTGGCAGCAAGTTTTGTAACTTTGGACGATTCTGAGCCATCTTTCTTCAGTGTAATACTACCGCTGTCCACATTCACACCCAAGGCGGTGTTTTTGATGTTCAATCGGACTGTCTCTTCAGTACTGCCGATGTTTGTAGTTCTGATTGCAAATTCAGCAGAGCCTCCGCAGGTAGCGGATTCCGGGGTGATTGCAACATCTTGTATAATTACGCTGTGGTCTTCTCGGAAGACTTTAAATTCCTTGAAGTAGATGTCTGAGTGTGTTGTGCCAGCTTCATCTTCGCCAGCCGCGTCTATTCTGACAAGATAGTAGCTGCTGATACTAACAGATTTCTTCGCGTCTTCTGAAACAACCAGTTCGAACTCGTTATTTTCGTTTAATTCCTTGCCTGCGAGATCGAAGCTATCAGTGGACGTGCGGTCGGAAAATCTCTTTCCAGTTGAATCTTCGACCCAAATCTTAACTTTGATGTTTTGCAGTTCGGTTGTTAGCATGTTGCTCACGTCGAATGTTACTTTTAACGTATCCGTCGGTTGTGTCTCGTCATCCGCGCCAGTTATGTCTTCGACGTCAACATTTTTTATAAGTAGTTTGTCATCATCTGTTGAAGATTTTACAAAGAATCTAATTGTCTTTGAACTCTCCTCATTGTTGCCGTCTTTTGCAGTTATTGTTACATAGTGTAGGCCCGCATCATCGTCTGTTGGTGTGAATGAAATGAGTCCGCCAGAACTTATGGTAAATGTGCTCCAGTCGCCAGAAGATTCATAGCTAACTGCGTCACCGCTTGCTGTGCCGGGGTCTATTGGGTCTGTTGCGCTCTTTGCAACAATGTTATCTTGGTATGGCACGTTAGCAGTCAATAAGATGACATTTGTCGCGGAGTTGCTTGCAGCAATAACTTCATTTGTCGTTGAAAGAACAGCTACATCCCTCGCTCCAATTTTTGCCTTGCTTAAATCCGGGATAACGTTTCGAACAGTTAGTTTGAATGTTTTTGTTTTTACAATGTTGTCGCCGTCCTTGACGCTAACTGTTACTGTGTGCTCGCCTATTTCTGAGTGTGTGGCTGTTGCGGTTATCTTGCCTGTGTTGCTGATTGTGAGGCCGGTAACTGCTGGTAGGGCACTAACAGAATATGTTATTGGTCCGTTGTCGAGTTGTGTTGCAAGTGACGTTTGGTACGAGAACTCGCGGCCTTCATCGGCAGTTTGGTCTGCGATGTTAGCCAATATTGGGCCGGAATTTATTACTGTCAGTGTGAATGTCGTTGAGTCTGTGCTGTCCGTGTCAGATACAGTTGCAGCCACAGTGTACGTGCCTGCCTGTGCGATAGTTGGCGTGACTGAAATTACACCTGCTTGGCTGATTGTAAGGCCTGTAAGAGTTGGGCTCGCGGATATTGTGTACGCAGCAACGCCGTTGTCTGGCTGGTCTGCTAAAACAGTTGCTAGGTTAAATGCAATGCCGTCTTTTGCAACCTGGTTAGAATCTACCAGTGCGGCGAACGTTGGGCCTGCAGCTTGCGCGACGCCCACAGATGTGAGCGCTACTAATGTTAACAACAGTGCGAGTAATATTTTTTTCATTTTCATTGCACCTAATTGTCATTTCGTAGTAACGAAAAGCATTTAAAGCTTTCGTAGGCTGTGGGAAACAAATCAACCTATTCATTGCCTGGGCTTTCGGGTGACTTTCGTCTGCGGCGTGAGAC
>CAZUEL010000047.1:0-2807 GCA_964619325.1 Candidatus Woesearchaeota archaeon
TTGCTGCCAGCCTGCTTGTAATGTTATTAACATCCTTTGGCGGGGAGACTTCAACAATATCAAAGCCCTTCACCTTACGTGTCGCCTTCAGGAACTCGAGCAGCATTGCCACCTGCTGCGGCATGAGGCCGAGCGGCTCTGGCCAGCCAGTCCCAGGGGCGAAGGCAGGCTCGATTGCATCAATGTCAATCGAGATATAGATATTTTCAACTTTTTCGCAAAGATTCATTATTTTTTTATAATCTATCTCCTTGCTAAATTGAATCTTGTTTTTGTCTGCAAACTCTTTCTCCTTGTTTGTAAAATTTCTCGCACCCACAACAATTATTTCCGAAAAAAGCTTTTCTTTCACCGCCGCGCGGAGAATATCTTCGTGAGTCGGCGGCAGGAAATCATCCTGGCAATCTAAGTGTGCGTCCAAATAAATTAATCCCGATTTTTTATGCAGTTTGGCAAATGCTTTCATCAAACCGTAAGAAACGGAGTGGTCGCCGCCCAAACCAACGACGATGTTTCCCTTCTTGTACTCGCCCGCCGCGAGCGATTCTGCTTCCTTGTGCATTTTTTCGAAGTCACTTGCTTCTTTTACTTCAAAGAACTTTGTTTTTTTAGCAAACTTTTCCTCAAACTCAAAAAAGTTCTTCAGCTCGGTTTCAATTGCATCCGGCCCGAGCGCTGCGCCCCTGCGGGCCTGCTCAACGATGCACTTGTCAAACGGAACTTTAATTATAGTTACTGCCATTGCTAAGAAAAGAACCTAACCAGCTTTAATATCTTCTGGTTCCATGGAACGCGATGTGTCAGGCCAGACTTGCCCTCGAATTCCTGCCAGTGCTCCTCGTACCATTTGTAGTTTTCCAGCAGGGTTTCGGCGTTTGATTTTTGTGGTGTCCAGTTCAGCAACTTCATCGCCTTTGAAACATCAACAAACGAGTCCTTGTCCATTGTCTCGTACTGCCACTGCACCAATGGCGAAAGTTTTGTTAGCTCAAGGAATCGCAGGACTGCTTTTGTAAATCTTGGTGGCAGGTGCACCAGCCTTGCATTTGTTTTTGCGTAATCCAAGATAGCTTGCAAATCAGAATTCATTGTCCCATATTCAGTCGCACCGATATTAAACTCGGTGTTTGAGTCACCTGAAAGCGAGGCGAGCCAGATTGCGTGGCATAAATCAGAAACTGCAAGCAATTGGTATTTGTTTGTTCCATCACCAATTACATAAATCTTTTTTCCGCGGCGCATCCAGTCAAAAAGTATCTGGAAAACGCCCAGCCGTTCCGGACCCAAGAATGTTTTGGGGCGGATGATGCACACATGCATGCCCTTTTCGCGGAACTCCCTGCATATTGCTTCGGCGGCCCACTTCGACTCGCCATACGGGCCAAGCGGAACAATCTCAGAAGTTTCGTAAATCGGGTGGAAGCGCGGCACGCCGTAAACTGCAGTTGAAGAAATTTGAATATATTTTTTGACACCGCGCTCGTGTGCTGCTTCCAAAGTTATGCGCGTGCCTTCCAGGTTTACAGATTTTATTTTCTCTGCGGATGCCTGAATCGGCAACGACGCTGCGGCGTGGATAACAACATCAACATCTTTGCAGGCATTTAGCATAAACTCCTCATCGCGGACATCGCCTTTGTAAAACTCCACCTTGCCAATCAGCTTTGGCTCTTCTAAATCACTTATGTCGGATAATCGAACAGAAACTCCCTCCTTCAAGAGCTTCTCCGCCATGTGAACTCCAAAAAATCCGCTGCCACCGGTGATTAAATATAGTGGCTTTCTGTCCATGATTATTTAGTTTTAACCTTGGCTGCTTGTTTCTTAGTCGCCTTTGCTGGTTTGGCAGGCGCAGGCTTGCTTTCCCCAGAGCGCGCAGCGCGAGGCGCAACTGAGCTCTGCTCAGTTTGCGGGTTTGCCTCAGCTTTCTTCTGCCTTGGCGGCGCCCGTGCTAAAACTTTTACCCCGATGGATTGTAGCGCCTTGACAACTTCCTCATGGCTGGCGCCTTCTTTCAAAGCGGCTTTCTGGCTGGAGAATTCCAAGTGATCAATGTTGCATTTTCTCCTGCGCGTGTTTCCATCTACGAGAACAAAATTATCATCCACTTTTTGAACTATCAGGCACTCACGGCCTGCGTCTCTTCCTGCGATTTTGATTGCTAGCTGTCCTATTTCCATTTTACGAACTCCCGTGAGTAAAATCCGCAAAATTTGTGCTTATGAAATTTTGCGACATGTTAAATCACATACTTCCGCAAAGATATTGGCACGTCATCCTTTGTTATCTCTTTGAATTTCATTCTCGCCCGCAGGGATATTATGTTTCTCGTGCAAGCGGAGCATAGCACGCCGCCGAACGGACGTTCGGGCCTGCGCTCCGAGCGTGAGAGCTTTCCCATCTCCACCTTCGAGCCAGTTCTTACCCCAAGCAGAGCAACGCCGCAGATCGCACAAGCTGCGTCACCGTGTTTCTTTCTAGTTTCGTGCATCACCAATCTTCCGCCGGGAGTTCTTACTTTTTTCATACCTGAGCCTCGATTATTGGGTTTTTAATGGTTACTGTGCCACCTTTAGCAGCCTCTTGAACACCTGCATAAACACAAGTGAAAATATGAGATAGAGGCCAAACCAGCCGAGCCATGGCTTGCCAAAGAGATCAAACGAGAGCGGAATTATCGGAACGTTCGTGTACAGCTTGTTTAGGAAAGTAAATATAATCAGGAACGGTACTATCGTCACCAGCATCGGCTTGAATGTCTGCGGCATCAGCTTCATGCTGAGCGAAGTTATCTGGCTCTGAATCTC
>CAZUEL010000048.1:0-2695 GCA_964619325.1 Candidatus Woesearchaeota archaeon
AGCAGCTTTCGGACAAGTTTAATCTTGCGGTTTACATAACAAACCAAGTGATGGCAAACCCTGCAATCTTTTTCGGCAATCCTACACAAGCGATTGGCGGGCACATCGTCGGCCACGCAGCAACATACCGCGTCTATTTGAGAAAATCGAAAGGGCCAAAGAGAATCGCGCGGCTGATTGACTCGCCACACCTGCCAGAGGGCGAGGCTGTCTTTACAGTGAACACTGAAGGGATCGGGGACGCCGAATGAACAAAGTTCATTGGCGCAGCAAAAACGTAGTTTTTGCTTGCGCGGAATAGATTCTATGTAGCGCTACCAAAAGCCTTATAAATAACGTTAACTAACTTTAAGTTAGGTGAAGTAATATGAGTGTTGCCATGAACCTTACTGTGTCAGAATATGCAAGCCGTGTGCTTGGCGTGATAAAGGAAAAATTTGGCCTGCGGGATAAATCTGAAGCGCTGGAAAAATTTGCAGAGATGTTCGGTGATGAGTTTATAGATAAAGAAGCAAAAGATGAATACATCAAAAAACTAATCAGCATAGAAAAAAGACATTTTCAAAAATATTCTCATAAAAAAATGACGCTCGCTGAATTGGACAGGCTCTGCGAGGTAGCTTAATGTTTGACTTCGATTTGAGCGACGAACTCAAATTTATTATCAAAAAACTTGCAAGAAAGGACAAAAAGAAAGTTGAAATAATTAACAAAAAAATTAAAGAAATTATAAATTGTGACCAAGACGCGATTGATCATTACAAAAATCTCCGGCACGATTTATCAGAGTTAAAGCGCGTTCACGTGGATAAATCATTTGTGCTTACGTTTAAAGTTGACAGGGCAAGAAATTTCATCCTATTCGTGGATTTTGACCATCATGATAATATTTATTTACAGTAATATCCAATTATTTTCTAAACAGTCTCTTTGCTAAACGCAGTAGGGCTGCGGAATAAATACTTCACTTAAAAATTTATTTCTTAATAATGTGAAAGAGAATTTATGGGTTTCTGACTGCGGAAACTTCTTCCAGTAACTTTCCAAGTGCTTCCGGTGAAAACAACAAATCTTAAAAGTCTTCTTCCTGTGCTTTCCCGTAAGTAAAATGCCACACATCGCAATCACTGACGCAGTCAGTCCCGCCAATTCAATCAGAATTGGCGTTATCGGCGGCTCGGGCGTTGGCTCGCTGGATATTTTTGAACAAAAGTCCGAGATAGAAGTGCAAACACCATACGGCTCGCCATCCGACAAAATCCGGATTTTAAAATTTGGAGACTTGGACGTTGCATTCCTTCCGCGCCACGGGCCAAACCATGCAATCCCGCCGCATCTTGTTAACTACCGGGCAAATATCTACGCGCTCAAATCAATCGGCGTTAATACAATTATCTCGCTGTCCGCGGTTGGCTCGCTGAAAGAGGAGTACAAACCAAAGGATATCGTGCTGACCGACCAGTTTATCGACATGACCAAAAGCAGAAAAAATACTTTTTATGAAAATGGCAAGGTTGTTCACATCTCCGCGGCAGACCCGTTCTGCCAGCAACTCCGGGCCATCGCATCCACAAGCCAGCTAATTGCACACAAGACCGGGGCTTATGTCTGCGTGGAAGGCCCGCGTTTCTCAACACGCGCAGAGTCAAAGCTTTGGAGAATTATGGGTGCCGACATTATTGGAATGACGCTCTGCCCGGAAGCCATGCTGGCCAGGGAGCAGGAGCTCTGCTACCTGAACATCGCCGCGGTAACAGATTACGATGTCTGGGCGGAAAGGCCTGTGAACAACAAGGAAGTTGTTGAAACAATGAAACACAACATAGAAAAACTAAAAGATATTTTGAAAGTGCTGCTGCCAAAGATTCCTACTGAAAGAACTTGCGAGTGCAGGACTGCGCTGAAAGATGCTGGTTTTTAGTAATTCAAAACCGAGTGCACTTTATACTTGCTTAGTTTTATTCTACCTTTCAAACCATCCAGCTCTATTAAGAAAAGCAGGCCGCTAACAACACCGCCAAGCTTCTCCACCAACTTTGCGGTGGCCAGTGCTGTGCCTCCGGTTGCTAAAACATCATCAACAATCAAAACACTCTGTCCTCGCTGGATTGCATCCTCGTGAATTTCAACCTTGTCTGCCCCGTACTCCAAATTGTACTCTTCTGAAACCTTTTTGTATGGGAGCTTGCCAGGCTTTCTGACAATCACAAACGATTTTCCCAGCGCGTGTGCGAGCGCAGCGCCGAAAATAAAACCGCGGCTCTCGATTGCAACAATCGCATCAATCTGACTGTTCTCCGCTTTGAGTTTCAGTTGCTCGATCGCGTGCCGGAAGGCAGATGGATTGGCCAGCAGCGTGGTAATATCATAGAAATTTATCCCTTGCTTGGGAAAATCCGGTACCGTGCGGATGTGCTGCTTTAAGTCCATTTTATTTCCCAAACCGTCTCTTTCTTTCAGAATAATCCACAATCGCCCGAACCAAGTCTTCCTTCTCGAACTCTGGCCAGAGTTTTTCACAGAAATAATATTCCGCGTAGTCAGACTTCCACATCAGGAAACCGGATGTGCGCTGCTCTCCCGAAGTCCTAATAACCAAATCAACGTCTGCCACGTTCGCGGAATACATGTGTGCTTCAAGCAATTCTTTGGTAACGTCATTCGGATTTATTTTTCCGCTTTTTATCAGCTCGCC
>CAZUEL010000049.1:0-2630 GCA_964619325.1 Candidatus Woesearchaeota archaeon
TTCAAAACAGAAGGACGTGCACATAGCCATAGTTCGCGTGCGCGGCGACGCTAATTTAAATCCGCACGTGCGCAAGACGATGAAATTGTTAAAACTATATGCAAAAAATACCTGTGTCATTATTCCGAACACACAAGACTTTTTAGGAATGATTCAACGCGTTAAGGATTTTACCACATTTGGCGAAATTTCTCCGGATACATTCATCAAGCTGTTGCAGAAGCGGGGCAGGCTTGCTGGCGGGAAGGCACTGACAGATGATTACCTGAAACAAAAATTAAAATTAGACATGAAACAATTTTCCGATGAATTTTTTGCGTTCAAACAAAAGCTGGAAAGTATTCCGGGTGTTAAAACATTCTTTCGCCTGCATCCGCCAATCGGCGGCTTTGAGCGCGGTGGAATAAAAAAGAATTATGCAGAATCTGGTGCGTTAGGTTATAGAGGAAAAGATATTAATAAACTAATAGAGAGGATGATATAATGGTGGTCCGCAGAGCGAAAAAATCACGCAGGCCAAGAAGCAGAACGCATAGCTGGGGCTTCGGCAAGCGGCACCGAGGTAAGGGAAACCGAGGTGGGGCCGGCGAGTCAGGAACTGGAAAGAGGGGCCAGCACAATGTTTCATACTATTATGCAAAAGGAATCAAGCCGCTCGGCAGGCATGGAATTCGAGTGTCGAGGCGCGACATTAAGAAAGATGTAACCATAAACATCGGCGACTTAGACATGCAACTTGACAGGCTTGCTGCACAAAACAAAATCAAAAAAGATGGCAGTACTTATTTAGTAAATCTTTCTGCAATTGGCTATGACAAAGTTCTTGGTTCCGGCGAAGTTGCGCATAAAATAAAACTCACTGGTAAGGCCTCGGCAGGCGCAATCGAAAAAATAAAGGCTGCCGGCGGCGAAGTGACAGCATAACATGGTAAACTACCAGGCGTTAATAAAATATTTGCCAGAAGTGATAAAACCGACAGAGAAAAAATTATCTTTCAAAACAAAAGTTATTTGGACTGGCCTTGTGTTATTGCTGTTTTTTATTTTATCTTACATTCCGCTGGCAGGCCTTGGCCAGAACGCGCTCCAGCAGTTTGAGCAGCTCTCAATAATTCTCGGTGCATCGTTCGGCTCAATCATAAGCCTTGGAATCGGCCCAATCGTGACTGCGAGCATAGTGTTGCAGCTGATGGTCGGCTCTGGCTTGCTAGGGATAGAGATGACCAGCTCGGAAGGCAGAAAGAAATTTGCGGCCTTGCAGAAGATAGCAACATTATTTTTCATTGCATTTGAGGCTTCGATTTATGTATTCATGGGTGGTTTGGCCCCAGACCCAGCACTGGCCGGCACCGCAAAATTTCTTGTGATGGAACTTGTCCTTGTGGCACAGCTTTTCCTCGGTGGCTATCTGATTGTGTTGATGGATGAAGTCGTACAGAAGTGGGGCTTTGGCTCTGGTGTCTCGCTGTTTATCGCCGCAGGCGTGGCAAGCCAGATTTTTGTCCGTGCATTCAACCCATTGCCATCACCTACAAACCCTGACGTGCCTGCTGGTGTGATTCCATTTTTTGTAAAAGCCTTAGGGATTGGCGATGTTACTGGCGCAGCGATAGCAATTGCGACAGTTGCTACAACTGTGGTAGTATTTTTAATCGCAGTTTATGCGCAGTCGATAAAGGTCGAAATTCCACTTTCGTTCGGCCGCGTCAGAGGGTTTGGCATACGGTGGCCGCTGAAATTTTTCTACACATCTAACATTCCAGTTATACTTATTGCTGCACTGATGGCAAACATACAGTTGTGGGCAAGGCTTTTGCAAAACTCCGGCCATGCCATACTTGGCACGTTTAGCGGTAACACGCCAGCCTCGGGGTTAGTTTACTGGATACACTCGCCGAATATCGCGAGCGCCTTGATAACTGGCTCAGCAACCGCGGCAATGGCTCTGCAAGCCTTAGGTTATATTGGTTTCATGGCGTTTGGCTCAATCTTATTTGGAGTTATGTGGGTCAAGACAGCGAACATGGATGCGGCCGCGCAGGCAAAGCAAATTTTATCCTCTGGCTTACAAATCCCAGGTTTCAGGCGCGACCCGCGAGTCCTCGAATCAATACTAAATAGATATATCCCTGCACTCACAGTAATGGGTGCGATGTCGGTTGGCCTGCTTGCTGCGTTTGCGGACCTCGGTGATGCATTAAGTCGTGGTACTGGCATCCTGCTGACAGTTATGATAGTATATCAGATGTATGAACAGATCGCAAAGCAGCACGCGTTCGAGATGCACCCAGCTTTGAAAAAAGTGGTAGCTCCGGATTAAACTAAAATGGTAGTTAATGAAACAGTCAACCAGACAATTGTGAACGCGACCGCAGCCTTGGTTCCAAAGGCTGACCCGCATTTGATTGGGTTGCCAGCCTTTGTAGTAATACTAATAATATCTGTTTTTGTGTCAATCCTCTCGAATCTGGCATACAAATACGCAACAGACCAGGCGATGATAAAACAGGTTCGCGAGGACATAAAGAAGCACCAGGAAAGCCTGAAGGCGCAGACCGACCCGCAGAAAAAGCTCGAGATTCAGAGCCAGATAACTTCGCTCAGCATGAAGCTGATGCCGCAGACATTCA
>CAZUEL010000050.1:0-2575 GCA_964619325.1 Candidatus Woesearchaeota archaeon
GAACTCGGCATCAAGTTTATTTCCTCGCCAGATAGGCTTGATTCCAGCAGTTTTGTTGTTAGTGCGGTTTTGAATTTCATACTAGTCTGCTGCGAACAACTCGCTGTCTCCTCCGGTTTCAAACAGCCCGATGCGGGCGCCGGCATCAAGCCACGCGTGCGCATACGTTACAGCAGCGAGCGCGGTTGGTAGGTCATTCTGTTTCTCAAAATATTTTGCATCCGAAAAATACCGCTGCGCCATGTCCAAAAAGTCCTCCGCAAATGATTTTTCTTTTTTCGCCAGATTTTGTTTTATCTTAACTTTTTTCAGCGCACGCGCGGTCAGTGAGTAATAGCGCTTTAACCTTTCGGCGAGATCGTTCATCTTAATTGGATGTCAAAGACATATCTCCACGTCTTTGGAGCGTATGAGCCAGCCTTTAAAACTTTTATTGCGTACACTTTTCTGCTTTCTTTCGTGGCAATTTTTTTAATTTTCGCTTCGGCGCCCGTAATGCTATCCTCGCGCACAAACGCATAGAAGTGGATTGTTGCTGCAGGATTTGCAAACTTAAATGCCAGCTCCAGAAAGTCCCAGCTTCGTTCTGGGTATGGCATTATAATTCTGTCAAACTTCTGATTTAGTTTCGGCAGGATTTCTGTAACATCGCCGAGAATTGGTGTTATTGCAAAGCCTAGCCTGTTGATTCTGATGTTTTCTTCCATCAACTTGACTGCTTCCGGATTTATTTCAATCGCAGTAATGTGTATATTTTGTTGTACCGTAGCCGCGGAGCGGTGAGGCGCAGCCAAACTGTGTTTGGCTTGTGTGTTCGCGATTGCCAGCGCGTAAGGACCGACACCTGCAAACATCACCAAAACATTTTCGCCGCGCGTTACTAAATTTGCCACCCGTTCGCGTTCGTGCGATGAACGCGGGGAGAAATATGCTTTTTCCAAGTCAACGTGCATCAGTGCGCTAGCCTCCTTGTGCATCGTAGCTAATCTCTTTTCACCCGTGAGAATTTCATATTTCCGTAATCGGTATTCTTCGCTGCCGGAGCCGACCTTGCCCATCTTTCTTGCAACGACTTTAATGTTTGGAAACGCGCGCTTGAAGGACCACGCGATGGACTTTGCCAGTCTGTCCAGCTTTGGCGGAATGTCCAGAATTGCAATGTCGCCGACAGTATCATAACTTTTTATTAATTCAGTAACTTCTTCATCTTTCAGCAACGGTTGCAGCAGGTGTTTCAGATCGCCAGCCCTGGTAGGCAGGGGCTTAAGATTCTTCTCCTCGAACTTTGAGCCAGGAAACTTTTTCAGCAGGATTTTTGGGTCAAACTTTCCGGAGATTGGTAAAATCAAATAACGCAGCTCGGTCTTGCCAAGAACTAAAGATGTGTCAAGCCAGCCCTTCTGCCGGAGGAACTGCTTGGCCTGCTCGCCATGCTCTTTCTTGACTTTCAGGCAGACTACCATGATTAATGCTTAAAAAGCCGCCATAAAAGCCTTACTAAAATGTTATATGTAATGGGGCTAGGACTTGATTGGAAAGACATCAGCCCCACCGCAAAATCGGTGGACGCTTCCCAAGAAAATTGTCGAAACAATTTTCTGGGCGCAGAAAATCTAACTGGATTTTCTTGCGTAGTCGCATTTGGCTCTGCCAAATGCAACAAACGAAAATGCTACACATAATAGGACTTGGACTAGACTGGAAAGACCTTAGCTTGAAAGCTCTCGAGGCGCTGCACAAATGCGATGAGATTTATCTGGAAAATTACACCTCGCTTAGTAATTTTACCGTCCTGCAGCTTGAGAAGTTGCTCGGCAAAAAAATAATTGTATTAGATAGGAAAAAAACAGAGGAGGAGACGCCTTACTTGAAAGATGTGCACGTAAAAGATATTGCTCTTTTGGTTTATGGCGATCCATTATCTGCAACAACACACTTTGAGATTCTTGCGGAAGCAAAAAAGAAAAAAATTGAAACACAAATCATTCACGCGCCGTCCATCTTTACTGCAATCGCGGAGACCGGGCTGAGCCTGTATAAGTTTGGAAAGGTTGCATCAATTCCAATTCCGGAAAAGAACTTTGCACCGGAGAGTTTTTTTGATGTTCTAAAAGAAAATCAATCAATCGGCGCCCATACGTTATTTCTTTTGGATTTGAAAACAGATATTAAAAGCTTTTTATCAATTAAGGACGCGATTGAAATTCTTTTTCAGATCAACAAAAAACAAAAGGATAAAATATTTACAGAAAATACGTTTGTTGTTGCATGCGCGCGGCTGGGAACAGAAAACTCTTTGATAAAATCCGGGGCTGCGGCGGAGCTTGCCAAAATAAACTTTGGCCAGCCCCCGTTCTGCCTCATCGTGCCAGCCAAGTTGAACCACAAAGAGGAAGAATACTTACAAAGATTTAAATAATCCCGCACTTAATATTGTTTATGGGTTGGTTTTTCAAAACGCCGAAAGAAAAGTATGACGCGTGGTTCGCAGAGTTGCGGAGTATAATCGCCGAAATCAACGCGCTGCAGCAAGGCGCGTGGGCAGGCATCGGGCGGCATGACATAAAAGGTCTTG
>CAZUEL010000051.1:0-2547 GCA_964619325.1 Candidatus Woesearchaeota archaeon
TTAAACAATTCCTCAACAACGAGCACCTGAAGAACGCAGCCCAGATTTCTGTAACTGCATTTTTTATCGGTTTTGTTATCGAGATCGTGCGGGCACTTTTGAAAATGGGCGAGCCATACTATATGCAATTCCATGCACTTATGGGCGCGGGCATCGGTTCTTATTTTTATTCAAAAAATGGTAAGGCTGGAATTATTTACGCAATTTTAATGGCGACCGCGTTTAATGTAATCTGGGAGCTGTTTGAGGCGTATGCACTGAACTGGACGCAGCCTACGTTTAACCTAGACACAAAGATTGATATTACTATGGTGTACCTGAGCATGCTGGCCGGCATCGGCGCGGAGATGCTACGGGGAAAATTAAATGGAACACGAAACAGAAATTGAACACTACTACACAGAGAGCCCGAAGTCAAAATACTTCGAGTACGAGCTCGAGGACTTGAAAATCCGCGGGGTTGAGGTTAAGTTACGTTCAGCCACTGGGCTATTTTCCTCGAAAGAGGTCGATTTTGCGTCTGAAGTGTTAGTAAATAATATGCAAGTTCCAAACAATGGACAGATTCTGGATTTGGGCTGCGGATACGGTTTCATTGGTCTTACTGCTGCCAAGTTGGCACCAAAAGCAAAAATAATTCTGACAGACATCAATCGCCGCGCGGTTGAACTAACAAAGAAAAATATAAAATTAAACAAAATAAAAAATGCAGGGGCGCGGCAGGGCAACGCCTACGAGCCGGTCGAGGGCGAAACATTTGATGTAATTCTGCTGAACCCGCCGATGGTGGCTGGCCGCAAAGTCGTGCTGCATATGATTGAACATGGGGTAACGCACCTGAAACCTAAGGGCAGTTTGCAAATCGTGGCCCGTAAATCCAAAGGCGGTGAGTATTTATTTAACAAGATGAAAACAATTTTTTCAAAGGTCGAAGTGCTGGCCAAATCCGGTGGTTTCTGGGTTGTGAAGGGAACGAAATAGTTAAAAAACTATTTCTTCCAGCTTTTATGAGGTGTGAGTATCAAAGCGATCGTATTAGCTGGCGGTTACGCGAAAAGGCTCTGGCCCCTGACGAAGGAGCTGGCCAAGCCGCTAGTGGATGTTGGTGGCCGGCCGGTGGTTAGTTATATTTTATCCGCGCTGGATAAATCAAAATATATTTCCGAGATTTTAATTTCCACGAATGCAAAGTTTGAAGAATCTTTTAATAACTGGCTTGCAACGCAAATTTTTTCCAAGCCAGTAAAAGTTGTTGCTGAGCCGACGCTGGCGGAGGGAGAGAAGCTTGGCGCGATCGGTGGAATAAATTTTGTTTTTGAAAAGGAAAACGTTAGTGATGACGTACTAATAATTGGCGGCGATAATATTATCGGTGTTGATATTGGTAAGCTGGTAGAAGATTTCAATGCTAAGGGCGCACCGCACGTCGGAGTTTATGATATCAAGGAGCGCGAGCGGGTAAAGCAATTAGGAGAAGTCACAATTAACGCAGACAAAAAGATAATCCGATTCCGCGAGAAGCCTGAGCAGCCGGAGACCACACTTATTTCCACAGCCTGCTATTTGTTCCCCGCAGGCATCCGCACAGAAATCAAAAACTATATTTTATCGGGCGGCAACAAAGACGCGCCAGGCTACTTTGTCAAATGGCTAGCTGAAAAAACAAATGTCTACGCTCACGTGTTTGACTCATACTGGTTTGACATCGGCGACCACAAAACACTGGAGCAGGCAAGAGAGTTTGCAAAAAAATACATAATCAAATAGTTTTTAAAACACGCACACTAGTTTAAATAAAATGGTTGAGCCCGAGAAGAGAATGGCAAGCTTTAAAATAATAGTTGTAGTGGTAGTTTTAATACTGATATTAGTAGGTGTATTTATGATTGGAAAAAAACAATCCAGCGAAAATAAAACTGTGTTATTGCGCACGAACATGGGTGACATAAAGATACAATTATATTCCGATATGCCAGTAACAGCCGGCAATTTTGAAAAACTTGTTAAGCAAGGCTTCTACAACGGAGTTATTTTTCACCGCGTCATAAGCGGATTCATGATACAGGGCGGCGACCCAACAGGCACTGGCATGGGCGGGCCTGGCTATGAAATCAAAGATGAATTTACACATAAGGGCGGAAACAAAAATAACCGCGGTACGATATCAATGGCAAATTCAGGGCCGAATACGGGTGGAAGTCAGTTTTTCATAAATCTTGTTAACAATAATTTTCTGGATGGCAAGCACCCCGTATTCGGTATGGTTGTGGAAGGAATGGATGTTGTTGATAAAATCGCAGCCGTCCAGACAGACAGCAGCGATAGGCCAGCCAAGGAAGTAAAAATCCTCAGTGCAGAAATGCTGTGATGTTGTAAGGCTTTTAAACATAATCGCCCATTTTTTTGTATGCCGAGGTCGCATAATCTGGTACGGCCGTGTGTGCCGCAGGAAATTGCGCAAATCGCTAGAATGCGAGCGTTAGCCTGGAAAAATACTAGGTAGCTTGTTCCCGAAAGGGTGTCAGAGTTCAAAAGTACAGCCCCTTT